>UQWT01000029.1 GCA_900544815.1 uncultured Bacteroidales bacterium
TATGCTTTGCATCCTAACGGTCCTTCAACAGACGCCGCTTCTTATAAGCTGCTTTCGGCAATCGCTCCTCCGTTGATCGGCAGGTCGTTCATAACTGTTTCTAATTACTCTCTCTACTCAAAAAGCTAACGCCAACGCCTTACAGTGGAATCATCTCTTTGTAGTGATTGTAGCGTTGGGTAATCTCATCTACGAATCTTATGGTCTCCTTACCTTTGAATTTGCCTAATTTGATGTCTGGCTTTCTGTAGTGCTCCTCTGTGCTTAAGAGCGGAATAACCTCTTTTAGTTCATCCCAGACTAAAGGATCTTTACCCTCTGATTGGGCAAAAGACATACAGTCCTCTATTCTGGCCTCTCCGCAGTTGTAGGCGGCTAATGTAAGGAGAATGGCATTGAGGGAGTCTGCCCCCTTTTTTGTATAGTTGTTGTATATTGTCTGCAGATAGGATGTGCCGGCCTTTATGTTGTCCTCGGGGTCGTATATGTTCTCTATTCCGTATTTTTTTCCTGTACTCTCCTTTATCTGCATAAGCCCTATTGCACCACGGCTTGAGCTTACTCCTGCTTTGAACTGAGATTCCTGATATATCAAAGAGGCAACTAATCTCCAATCCCATCCTAACGGACGACTGTATCTCTTTATAAGGTTATCATACGGAGAGAGTGAACTGAATTTTTTGTTTCCATTATAATTTTGGGCACTGTATCTCTTATAGTATTTGCCACCCATATCCATAAACTCGTTGGTGTGTATAACATTGTTAAACCAGTAATTGAGTGTCTGGATAAGGATATGGTTCTCCTTTGTTGCAACACATACAACGCTGTCTCTGTTTAACGGGGTGCTCGATATGAGATCATCCTGATAGTTCTCAGGTACTGTATCTCTGTAATTGATGATAAGCATGTCTACCATACCTTTGTAGAGATTGCCCCATTGTGCAGTGTCAAAGTGTTCCGGCGTAAGTTCAATACAAATGCCTTGGTTGTCTCCAAACAGATTGAACAGCTCATACAGGTAACCTATTGTGTATCCCTTTGCCTTTAAAGTCTTGTCTAAAAGTATATTGCATTTTATTGTGTCACCGGCGTAAAAACTTGGCATGGAGGAGTGCGGTAACTCCTCCTCGTAGATAGGGACAACTATCATGAACAAAACAGAAAGAAGCGCTATCAGAGCTTTAAGATGCCTCTTTTTAAGCGGTTCAACCATAATTACATATAAAACGGCCAGTAAATGCCAATCTTTAAGGCAGAAGCAGGCCTAAGGTATCTGTTTGCCGAAAAGCGGTCGTTATTAGGCCAATTCTGTGCTGCATTTATATATTTTACAAATATACAGGCTCTCTTCCACTGGAAATTTACAAATGCATCTATATATGGGGTGCCTCCGCTCTTTGTCTCCCTTTGGTTGTAGAAGAGCCCGAGCGCAGGGGAGTAGCCTGGAGCGTAATATTTTGTGTTAAGTGTTGCATTTGCACCAATCTGTATTGCCATTACATCTTTAACGGCATCGAATTCTAAATAATATCTCAAATTGAGAGATAGCTTTGGAAGAGGGACAACCTCCTCATTTGATGAGGTCTGGAATAGAACCTTGTTGTTTAGGTGCAGTTTCCACAGCTTGAAGTTTTTCATGAGATAGGCGGTAAGGATGCTCATTGAACTGCTGTTTTGAGAAACAATGGCGTTCTCGTTAAAATAGATGTTGTTATTAAGCAACGAATACCCAAAAAATGCCTCTAAATTCCATTGAGGTACTGTAAATTTAGCCTCTACTCTTGTCTCTGTTGTCTTGTCAAAATTGTTTTCCCAAATGTAATGGTTTGAACAATAGCTGTTGTAGAAGAAGTTTGGTCTTGTCTGTGCAAGATATATCCTCCCCTCCAAACTCATCCCCTCCTTTATCTTTTTAGGGTATGCTGCAAACCGTATTTTGCCGTCTATCATAAAATCATTGGCAAAGTAACCTGCAAAATTGTATTTGCCAAGCCCTTCCCATGAGAAATAATCCTTTAATTTTCCCCCTGCGCCAAAGTAGATATACATATTGTTGTACGATGTCCCGCTGTTGCCGGTAAGGAAATATTCAGGCTTAAAGTTGTATACCCTAAGGTACTGGTATGCAGCACCAATATCCAACCTAGATACAACAGCATCTCTTTTCCAAGGCTGTACAGATATAAACAGCCTGTTCTCAAGGTTCATCACTCTCGATGAGTCTGCCGTTGAGGTTGGGTTAAGGTAGAAGTTGTTGTTATACAGTGCTCTGCCAATGGAATCTGTAAGAGCAATGGCATCCGTATAGGATTTTGTATAGGTTGTAAACTCTCCGGAATGGCCAAAGAATGTAACTGTCCCTTTGTCGAGACCAAGTGTATCTATCATCCTCCTGCCAAGCGAATCTTTTCTGCCAAGTGAGTCACGTTCTGCCTTGCTGCCAAATATATTGAACGGAACACCGTATGAATGGGTGATAAACAGTGTATTCTTCTTTATTGTAGTCTGCGCATTGGACAGTGCAACCGGAATGGTTTTGGGATCTATAATGGTATCCAATACCATACTAAGGTCAGACACACCTCCGTTTTCTGTTCTTCCTATCTTTTGGTACAGGTATCCTCCCTGTGCCACATATCTCTTTCCCAAATGGTTGGCTGTTAAAGCAAAAGTTCTGTTATCTGTGGATTCGTTGTTAAGGATACCTTTGCCGCCAAACCTCTGATACATAACATTAAAGTTAAATGCCGGGGTAAAGTTCTGAGTGTGGTTAAACTTTACGTTGCTCTCCTCCTTCTGTTTGTTGGCAAAGAGCGTTCCCCAGTATGCCAGCTCTGTAAGCGGAGACTTTGTGTTGTAGAACGGCATTGTCTGTGGGGTGTACGAATAGGGTTGGTAGGGGGCAATAAACGGAAACAGGTTATTCTCCTCCCTTTTAAAATAGTTATGGTACATCATGGCAGAACCGCTTACACCAAGAGATACAGCGTTCACATCGTTGCGTTCTGCCGGCATCTCAGAATAGTAGTAGTTGAAAGAGGTGTCTGTCTTGAATGATTTGGGGTTGTTGAAATTATTGTCTGCCCTCCATACAATTGTCCGTTGGTATCTCTCTGAGGAGTCTGTAAACATGTAGCTGTTGAGAAAACGTGGAATGGATTTGATTACACTGTCTCTGTACTGCTGCCTCTTCTCCTGAGCCATCCTTTTAAGCTCCCTTTTTGTGTAGACTTTGGGCGGAAATGCCAGCTCCTGCAGGTGTAGGGAATCTAAAGGCAATAAGTTGTTTCCCGATAAAATCTGCAGGGAATCGTACATCTGCACAATGAGAGAATCCTCCCCTTGAATCTTAAGCTCAACCAATTTTGCCAAAGTTAAAGAATCTAATCTGCCATCCTTAAACCTAAGACTGTCTGCTACCTCTGCAATGCTGTTTTTATTGCTTTTAAGGCTGTCCATGCCGTTTGTAAGGCTGTCTGCTTTGCAAGCAACGGCAATGCTATCCTTTAGCAATGTTGTACTGTCTTTTATGCTGTCTTGTGCTACTATCCCTGCCCCCGGCATGCAGATGTGGCTTGTGGCTACGGCATTTGTCGGGAATAAAGCATAAGCTATCACCCCTATAAACATGAGGGCAGCAATAGTGCTAATCTTTATCTTTAAAATATTCCTAAACCTCATACAGACGCAAAAATAGTAAAAACAGATAAATTACAGGCTACTTTTAAGATTCTTTATCTCCTCAATAAGGTTGTTTATAAGCCCCATCTTAAGATCAAAGAGCCCGTCTGAAATATCAACCTTGTAGTAATGCGGGTTAAGAAGACGCTTCTCTGTCTCGTTGAACATGCTCAGATTCTCTTTATAGTATGCCTGTTTTTGCGGCAGTGTGGTATCCTCATATATTATTTCACCCCCCTCCATCATAGGAATCTGCAGGGCTTTCCAACGGTAGCTGCCGGCAGCAAATGTCTTTGTGAGAGTTTCGTCAAATTCGTCTCTTATTGTTATCTCACTGCCACTCTCTATCTTTCTGCTCATCTCATCGCCGCGCAGACATGTTATATCTGCCTTGAATCTGTTGTCGCGTATAATCCTGTATGTAATCTGGAATCCCGGATTAATAAGTTTTGCCTTATCCTCGGATCTTTTGAGCACCGGAGTATCACCAATCTGGACAAGTTTGTACACATTGCCGAAACATGGATTGTGTTTGCTTGTTGCTATGGCATCTCCCACACCGTAGGCATCTATCTTTGCCCCCTGTTTCTCAAGGTCCGATATAAGATACTCGTCCAATCCGTTTGTGGCGAATATCTTGCAATTTGTAAACCCTTCTGCATCTAATTCCTCCCTGCATTTGTTGGAGAGATATGTAAGGTCTCCGCTATCTAATCTTATACCGTAACCGTTAGGATATGAGTTATCTATTCCGCACATCTTGTACGCACGTATTGCATTTTTCAGGCCGCAGTTAAGGGTATCGTATGTATCTACCAACAGAATGAGCGGCTCTCCTCTGTGTGTCTCTATATATGAGGTAAAAGCTTTTAGCTCACCCTTTATGGTGCAACCGAAAGATGTGACATAACTATGAGCCATTGTCCCGGATGCAGGAACTCCAAAAATATTGGCTGTAAGTATATTGGATGTATTTACACAGCCTCCTATGCAGGCGGCTTTGCCTCCGTATGTGGCAGCCCAAGGACCATGGGCACGTCTGGATCCAAACTCGCTTACAGGTTTGTCTGTACTCCTTGTAACACGGCTGGCCTTTGTTGCAATGGCCATTTGGTGGTTCATTATGCAGAGCAGCGGTGTTTCAAGTACCTGCGCCTCAATGATTGGTGCCTTTATGGTAATGATAGGTTCTCTTGGAAAGGCAATCTCACCCTCTTTCATGGCATATACCTCTCCGGTAAATTTCATATTTGCCAAATATTTCCTAAAATCCGCATACTCCTCACCCGGGATGAATTTCTCAAAAAACCCCTCGCTCTCGCTTCCAAGCCCCTTTATCATCAGCAACGCCTCGCGAGTACCGCTAACGACAGCCCAGTTGTTCTTGTCGGGAGCACTCCTAAAGAAAAGATTAAAAATTGCAATGTTGTCTGTCATTCCCTCCTGAAAGAAAGACTTGCCCATTGTATACTGATATTTATCTGAACAGTATGATATATTCAATTCATTCATGTTTAATTATATATAATAAGTGCACCGCAAAGTTAGAATTTTATTTAACATTTCTTTAACAACAGCAGACAAACTTGCTGTAATATTCTAATACTATGTTACATTTTATTGCTAACTTTGTTCGTTGACTATAGAATCCAATTAAGATTTCGCACCGGTTTCCCTATCATTACAGAGATTGTTTGACCTGACTTTTGTAGCTGTTTTAGATACGGATACTGTGTAAATTAACCTTAATTTGTTTAATATGAATAAGATAGAGGAATTATTCGTTGAATATACAAGGCAACAGCCTGTTAGAATAGAGGAGTTGCCGTCGAGCGGAAGCAACCGCAGGTATTTTAGGATTTTCGGAGACGGAATATCGCTCATAGGTGCCAAAGGGACATCTGTTGATGAGAATATTGCGTTTATTGAGATAGCAAAACACTTTAAACTTAGGGGATTGCCTGTTCCTCAGGTACTTGCAGTGAGTAAAGACAAGCAATACTACCTGCAGGAGGATTTGGGAGACATTACCCTTTTCAATGCCATATCATCCGGCAGGGAACAGGGTGGGGCATATTCGCAGCATGAAGTTGAACTCATAACTAAAACAATATCATTACTCCCAAAGATTCAGTTTGAGGGGGGCAAAGGGTTGGACTATTCTGTATGTTATCCTCAGCCCGAATTTGATGACCGCATGATCTGGTTTGATCTCAACTACTTCAAATACTGTTTCTTAAAGACTACGGGGTTAGATTTTAGCGAGATAGAACTTCATAACGATTTTGAAAAGTTGGCGGCAGATCTGCTAAAGACGTCAAGCGGAGATACATTCCTTTACAGAGATTTTCAGGCACGAAACGTAATGCTTGTGAATGAGATGCCCTATTTCATAGATTTTCAGGGTGGCAGAAAGGGCCCGTTCTACTACGACCTTGCCTCTTTCGTCTGGCAAGCCAAAGCGAACTATTCGCAAGAACTCAAATGTAGGCTTATATCTGCATACAAGGAGAGCTTAAGTAGTTATATTACAGTTCCAAACAAAGAGTTCAGTGAAAACTTACGCCTTTTTGTACTCTTTAGAACGTTGCAGGTGTTAGGTGCGTACGGTTTTAGGGGATATTTTGAGAAAAAGCCTCATTTTCTGCAGAGTGTGCCTTTTGCAATAGACAATCTTCGCAAGCTCATTGTGGAACCTTTTGTACGATACCCTTATCTGCAGCAGATTTTAGAGAAACTTACCACAATGAGACAGTTCTCAGATCTGTTGCAAGAGAAGAAATTGGAGGTTAGAATATTCAGCTTCTCTTATAAGAAGGGTATTCCTACAGATGATAGCGGCAACGGCGGCGGATATGTTTTTGATTGCAGGGCTATAGAGAACCCGGGTAAATATGATCATTTTAAGCATTTTACAGGATTAGACCGGGAGGTGATCAAATATTTGGAGGATGACGGTGGTGTTACGGTATTCCTCTCTCATATTTATCAGTTGGCAGATGCTCATGTAAAACGTTACATGGAGCGTAAATTCACCAACCTTATGTTTGCATTCGGATGTACGGGTGGGCAGCATCGCTCTGTATATTGTGCACAGCATTTGGGAGAGTATCTTGCAAAAAAATACAATATTACAGTTAAGGTTATACATAGGGAACAGGGAATAGAGCAGGAGATGTAGGTTTCTGCAGGGTTATATTATGAGAGCTATGATTTTTGCGGCAGGGCTTGGAACAAGGCTTAAGCCGATTACGGACAAGATGCCTAAGGCATTGGTTGAAGTGGGCGGAAAGACACTGTTGGAGAGACAGATAGAAGAGTTGAAAACGGCAGGGTTCAACGAAATTGTGATTAATATCCATCACTTTGCGCAGATGATAAGGGATTATCTCGCTGCAAATGGTAATTTTGGGGCGGATATTTATCTTTCAGACGAGTCTGACGAGTTAAAAGATACCGGAGGCGGAATAAAACAGGCATCCTCGCTGCTCGATGACGGGGAGCCTTTTCTTGTGCATAATGTGGATATTCTCTCTAATCTAAACCTTAATGATCTGTATGATTATCACCTCTCCCATGCGATATCCAACGATACTCCTCTTGCTACAATAGTTGTAAGTCCAAGAAAAACTTTCCGTTATTTCCTTTTTGACAGGGACAATAATTTGGTGGGCTGGATGAATGAGCAGACAGGGGAGGTAAAGACCCCGTTCAAGGAGCTTGCCAAGTCTGCCATGAACAACATGAAAAGGCGGGAAAACGGTAGTAGAGAGTGTGATTTTGATGTGGATAAATTCATCTCTTCTAATAATTTGTCTAAATATGCTTTTGCCGGGATGCATGTTATGAGTCCGTATGTAATTACTTTAATGCAGGGGTGGCCAAACAAATTTTCTATAGTTGATTTTTATCTGCAGAACTGCGATAAATTCAATATACGCGCCTACGTAAAGGATGATCTTAAGTTGGTTGATGTTGGAAAACTCCAAACGTTGCAGGAGGCCGAGGAGTTTGTAAAATGAAAGAGGAAAATCTAAAATATCTATATAGATGGCAGGCAGAATGTAGCCGCAGGGAGTTGTGTGAGGCACAGATTCGCAGAAAACTTGCCGGGTATGGTGGCGGCGGTACGGGACTTTTGGCGGAGGAGGCAGACGAGATAATTGAGCGCCTTAAAAAGGATAAGTTTTTGGATGACAACAGGTTTGCAGTGGCTTATATAAAGGATAAAACAACATTCAGCGGTTGGGGGATAAGAAAAATAGAGACAGAGCTTCTAAAAAGGGGAGTTGCAAAATCTGTTATTGATAATGCTGTAGCTGTGTATATTAAAGAGGAACAGGGTGAAGAAAAACAGCAGCAGACGTTGGAAAAGCTTGCGGCGCAGAAATGGAGCAACATTGTAAAGGAGGCGGAGCGGAAGGGTGAACCAAATATGCAGACAGAAAGACTTAAAGCCAAATTGATAAGGTTTTTGATTGGCAGAGGTTACAGTTTCGAGATGGCCTACTCGCAAAGTGCAAAGATGTGTCTCCATAATGATATGCTCAACGAATAACCTTATGTTATTAGTCTTCTTTTTGCTAATTTTGTGGCAATAACTCAAATTGTCATGAATACGTATCTCATTAAGAATCTAAAGCCGGCTCTATTTGGCATAGCAACTTTATGCTTGATATTTGCAACAGTGCATCATCTTGCAGCACAAGAAAATAGTAATTCAAAAGTATATACGATAGTAACTTGTCCTGCAGAAAATACCCGTAAAGGGGCAAACATAAGTTGGGCGGCAGATACGGCCTGTGGGCATACATTGGTGGAATATACAACAGTAAAAGATAAAAACTGGAAAAAAAGTATGGCTCTGCATCCTCACAGATATCGCTGTACAACTTACGACAGCATCTATTCCAAACTGCCAAACGGAGAGAACTTTTATGAGAGTGCGCTCTTTGATAAATGCAATGCCGAGATAAGAGGACTTAAGCCAAACACAGGGTATAAATACAGAGTTATAGGGGATACAGATACAAGCAGAGTGCACTATTTCAAGACATCGGGAGCAAAAGAGTGGAGCGCTTGCGTAATATCTGATTTTCATTCATATACGCCTCTGCCAAAACGAACAGAGGCAGCAATGGATATGGTAGACACTGTTGCGGCATATGGTAGTAGAACCCATGCCGCGGTAGATTGGGTACTTCATCTTGGTGATGTATGTGCATGGGGCGGCAGCTACTCATTTTGGAAGAGACTTTATGAGGAGGAGAATTTCCATAAATATATGTGGGGAGGCCTTAACGGCAATCACGATGACATGACAAGGAAATATTTTACAACCAATAAATTTATACGAGATGCAAACTTCTATCCAAGAAACGGTTATGAGGGGGAAGAGGGGGTATGTTATTTCTTTGAGTATGGCGATGTGCTGTTTATAATGCTCAATAGCGAGCACATGAGAAAAGAGGAGGATCTGCAGCGGGCACAGAAGTGGGTGGAGGATCTCCTAAAGTCTCATAGAGCCAAATATAGGGTGGTGTGCGAACATTATCAGTGGTTTTTTGGAGCAGACGGGAGAGACTCGCAGTATGGCAGATGGCGCAATCTGTTTGACAAATACGGGGTAGACTTGGCTTTGTCGGGAAACAATCACATATATGTAAGGACAAACGCATTGTATAATGGTGAGGAGACAGACGGAACAAAGGGTACTGTCTACTTGCAAACACCATCTTCCGATAACGAGAGGGGTGTGGAGTGTAATAATACCGTAGCGCCGGAGCATAATTCCAATATAATAAAGTATCGTTGGGCCGAGGGGGCCAACACTGTTGGCGCCTGCCATCTTAAGGTGACCCCCAAAAAGATGACTGTGGTGCTGTTAGATAGAAAGGGGAATGTATTGGATAGCGTGGATGTGTTGGCTAAGAGACGATAAATAGCTTTGGAGTTGGCGTTGGCATTGGCTTTTTGAGTAGAGAGGGTGATTAGAAACAGTTATGAACGACCTGTCAATCAACGAAAGAGCGGTAGCCGAAAGCAGCTTATAAGAAACGGCGTCTGTTGAAGGACCGTTAGGATGCAAAGCATACTAAAAGGGACGACTTAGCTGTTTCAAGCTGATTGAAGGCTTAAGCAGTTGATTGGCACGGAGAGAAAAACTGTTTCTAAATATGAGTTAAAACAGCGTTAGCTTTGGCTTTGGCATTGGCAGGTTTTTAAGGGAAAGAGAGGAAAGAAGGTAGAGAGAGTGTTGACGTTAGTTTTTTTAGAGTAAAGTAAATTATAAACTAAATTTTGCGGGTAATTTCAAATAAGACATTATGAGGATAATCCATACGGCGGATTGGCATTTGGGGCAGACCTTCTTTGGGTATGACAGGACAGCCGAGCATACGAGGTTTTTTGATTGGCTCAAAGCAGTTGTAAAGGAGAAATCTGCAGATCTGCTGCTTGTTAGCGGAGATGTTTACGATACGCAAAACCCAAGTGCAGAGTCGCAACGTCTTTTTTATAGATTCATAAAGGAGCTTAATAATGAGAATCCTACCTTGCAGGTGATCATTATTGCCGGCAATCATGACTCCGGTGCACGCTTGGAGGCTCCAAACCCGCTGTTGGATCTCTATAATGTGCAGGTTAGAGGGTATGTACACAGAAAAGACGACGATATAGACTACAAGAGACATATAATCCCAATAAAAGACTCTGCAGGAGATCTTGCCGCCTACTGTTTGGCAGTTCCATATCTCAGACAGGGCGATTTCCCCAAGGCAGACGGCTATTCAAAAGGGGTAGAGGCCCTTTATACAAAACTGTACGAAGCTGCCACAGAGATGTTAAATACCTGTAAGTCACACACAGGTACAGATATAAGGGGGGCGGCTGTTCCGATTATTGCAATGGGCCATCTCTACGCTAATGGTGCATCTGTTTTGGATGACGATAGAACGGAGGGTATTGTGATAGGGGGATTGGATGTCGTAGAGGCATCTGCCTTTCCTACCGGCCTTGCCTACATCGCGCTTGGGCATCTTCACAAGGCACAGAGAGTTGGAGGTTGTAATAATATAAGATATTCCGGAGCACCTCTGCCAATGTCGTTTGCGGAGAGGAACTATAGACAGGGGGTAGCCTGTGTTGAGATAACAGGTAATGGCAGTGGTGAAGGGGGGTATAATGTTACAATTGATAAGCTTGCGTACGATTCACCGGTCTCTCTGCTGAGAATTCCTAATGATGGCTACGGAGAGCTTAAAGAGATCTTGGATGCTATTTCTCTGCTTCCCGACAAATTTTTTGGAGAGACAGACCTTTTTGCTCCGTTTTTGGAGGTGAGACTAAAATTTTGCGAACACGATCCTGCCATATTGCCGGCAATTGAGAAAGCCATAGAGAACAAAAATGTGCGGTTGGCAAGAATTATCCAATCAAAACAGGATGAAACAGATTCAGATGATGAGGTAACAGTTGCAACTGTTGACGACCTCAATAGTATAAAACCATTGGAGATGATGAAGCGGATATACAGCAGAAACAGCGCAGGTGCACAGATGAGCGAAAGTTTGGAAAAGCTGCTTTGCAGTGTTATGAATGATGTTGAAAAAGAGGAGGACGGGCTATGAAAATATTGGCTGTAAAGGGGTTGAACCTTGCATCATTAGAGGGGGAATTCTGCATAAACTTTAATGAAGAGCCGTTAAAATCTGCGGGATTGTTTGCTATTACAGGACCAACGGGTTCGGGTAAATCTACCATATTGGATGCCATCTGTCTGGCCCTATATGATACAACTCCAAGATTCAGAAGAGGCAGTGGTACAATAAAATCTAAGGATGTTGGCAACAATACCCTTTCTCAGAATGATCCAAAGAATATATTAAGAAGGGGGGCTGCACAGGGCTATGCCGTTGTGGATTTTTCTGCTGTAGACGGAAAAATCTACTCTGCAAAATGGTCTGTCCGCAGAGCCAGAAACTCTGTAAAAGGGGCGCTTCAGGATGTTGAATACAGTGTGTTCAATGTAACAGACAAATGTGAGCTTAAAGGTACTAAAACAGAGTTGAAAAAGGCTGTTGAAGTTTTGGTGGGCCTTAATTTTGAACAATTTACAAGAGCGGTACTTCTTGCTCAAGGCGATTTTGCCGCCTTCCTCATGGCAGATAAGAACAGTAAGGCGGAGCTACTCAAAAAAATTACCGGCAGTACTATTTACAGTAGGATCTCTGTAAGGATTTATGAGAAATATAAAGATGCTATGGCTGCTCTCTCTGCGGTTAATGAGAGGATTGGTGGCGTTAGCGTTATGCCAGATGAGAAGTTGGCCCAAATGCGTGCTAATTTGGACTCCCTTGCTGCAGAAAAATCAGTTGCAGAGAGAAAGAGGGCAGATTGGGAGAGGTTGGCAGAGTGGCATAAGAAGAGGAATAATCTTATCCAGGCAAAAACAGAGGCTGAGGCAAGGTTATCCGTTGCCATTGCTGCAGTTGGTGCAGAGGATGAGAACAGAGAATATGTAAAGAGAGTTAGGGAAGCTTTGCAAATTAAAGATGTTTATGCTCAACTGCAACTTGGAAAAAGAGGCTACAACGATGCTGTTGCTCGGTTAGGAAAGGTTGAAAATGAGTTGTTGCAGGTTGAGGGACAGTTAACGGCGGCAAATGGTGAGGAGACGGAGTTGCAGGGGGATATAGACAGATTGAATGCCGAGTGGCAGGAACTTGATCCTAAACTAAAAAAAGCGTTAGGACTGGAGCAGAGTGTAAAGAGACTGGCTTTGCTGAAAAAAGATTCTGAAAAGGCAGTTAGCTGTTTTATGAATGATATTGAAAGCAATAGAAAACAATTGACTGCGGCTGAGGAGAAAATAGATTGTAAATTACAGGAACAGGAGAGAGTTGCCAAGTGGCAGAACGAGAATATCTATTGTAAGACTGTTGCAGAGAATTACTCGGTTGTTTCAAAGCATATATCGGATTTTTACAATGCAGACAGGAGAGTAGCGGATTGCAACAATAAAAAGATTGCAAAGGAGGCAGAGCTTTCTGTAGCTTTGTCTAAATTAGAATCTGTTGAAAAAGAGATAGAAAGGTTGAATAGTATTCTTCCGGCAGAGATAGTGGTTCTTAGAAACAGACTTGTTGAGGGGCAGCCGTGCCCTGTTTGCGGGAGTGTGCATCATTATGTTGGTGTCTTTGATGGTGTTACGGCAAAGGAGGAGGAGCTGGATACTGCAAGATCTGTTCAACAGAAGGAACGGGTGGCACTTTTAGAGAGGGCAGATAAGCTTAAAAAGGATATTTTGTCTATTGTAACTCTTGCCGAAGAGTGCGAAAGAAACCGTGCGGGTGCTGTTGCTGCTGTAACCGAATTTGCTGGATGTATAGCGGATTGGCATACAAAACTCATAGAGGGTAAGTTGCAAAAGGCGATAGACGATTCTGCAAGATTCTGGAATGCCTCTGTGGAGAGGCTTAAATCTGCGGAGGATGCCATTAAAAACGGTGATGGGGAGGTGGCTTTGGCTAAAGAACGTATTAAGTTCTTTGAGCAACAACTTTCTGCTGAACAGATAAGGCTTAAATCTGTAACAGAGGAGATGGATTCGGCCAATAGAGATCTGTTTGGCCTATTCAACGGGGTGCCTGCAGTGGATATAGAACAAGATTATATAACAAGGCGTTCAAAGGTTGAGGAGCAGAGCAAATTGCTTGCAGAGCAGTGTGTTACATTACAAAATGGTGTTGCTGCGCATAAGGCTGCAATAATTCAGTTGAATGATACCATAGACAGGAACAGAGCTCTTGCAGATAGATGTAAGGTTACGGTGGATGAGTGGCTTAGGGCCCATAATGAAGCAAATTTGGAATTGCTGTTAAAGGTTTCTGCAGATGAGCTTGCAATGATAGAGAGGAAGATAAAGGTTGCAGATGATGGATTGGTCTCTGCCAAAGCAACATTAGATGAGAGAAATACAGCATTGGAGTTACATATAAGTTGCAAGCCGGGTGGGGTTGAAGATTTGGAAGAGGGCAAAGGACAGGATGGTAGCGATGCTTTAGACGCTTTTGAGGAGAGGATTGTTATTGTAAAAAAAAGAATAGAAGAGATAAGTAATGCAATCATAGAATTATCAGCTGCAATAAGGCAGAATGAGGAGAATGGCAGTTTAATGGGGCGGCTTGTTGAGGATAGAAACAGGAGGGAGAAGGAGCTTGCAGATTGGAGTAGACTGAATGCTGTGTTCGGTTCTGCAAACGGAGACAAACTCAATACTTTGGTCCAGTGCTATACACTTGATATTCTGCTTGGTTACGCCAATATACATCTCTCTGCACTTACCGGCAGGTACACATTGAGGCGTACAGATGATGACTCGTTAGGATTGGAGGTGGTAGATCACGATATGCTTAATGAGGTTAGGAGTGTGAACTCTTTATCGGGAGGAGAATCATTTTTAGTATCTCTGTCATTGGCATTAGGGCTCTCTTCATTGGCATCAAACAGAATGAATGTTGAGTCTTTGTTTATTGATGAGGGCTTTGGTTCTCTTGATTCTCAAACGCTTACAGTTGCTATGGAGGCATTGGAGAGACTGCAGGGGTATGGCCGTAAGATTGGAATAATATCTCATGTGAGCGGTATGACGGAGCAGATTGCAACCAAAATAAGGATTGTGAGAGATGGAGCGTCAAACGGTCGCAGCCATATAGAGATTGATGGTTGAGTTTAGGGTGAATGGGACAAATAAAAGCGCTTGTGTGTTACGCTTGTATATAAAAAATGGCTATCTTTGGGGCCTAACGGGCGTAGCTTTTTGGGCTAATGCCAAAGCAAATAAAAGTTAATAGTTTACAGTTCATAGTTTATAGCATTAAAGGAAAAAAGTTTTTTACTATCAACTTTCCTTCAGTTAGTGTTAAAACTATCTATACACTATAAACTCTCAACTATAAACTAAATTAAGGCTAAAGCCAACGCTAACGCAAAGCTTAATTATATTTATTATGGAGAATAATTTTAGTGAACGTTTGGATGCGTTAAGGAGGTCTCTTTGACTATGCCGGTAAGGTAAAGGAGGTTGAGACAATGACTGCGAGAAGCGAGGCTGCAGATTTTTGGGAAAATCCAAAAGATGCGGAGCAGTTTCTTAAAAAGTTGTCTGCGGTAAAGTATTGGGTTACAACAATAGACAACATACAGAGGGAGTTAGATGACTATGCCGTGTTAGAGATGATGGCGCAAGAGGAGGAAGAGAATGGCAATGAATCGCAAATGCAGGCAGAGGTTGCCGGGCAGGAGAAAAAAATGAACGGGCTTATAGAGGAGCTGGAGACAAGAAGCATGCTTGGGGAGGAGGGAGACAACCTTGGAGCGCTGTTAAAGATTAATTCCGGGGCAGGTGGTACGGAGAGCAATGATTGGAGTGCAATGCTGCTTAGAATGTATACACGTTGGGGAGAGAGAAATGGCTATAAGGTAAATGTACATGAGGTGTTGGATGGTGATGAGGCCGGCATAAAATCTGCCGTTGTTGAGTTTGAGGGGGAGTATGCATATGGTTATCTTAAATCTGAGAGCGGTGTACATAGACTTGTACGTATCTCACCGTTTAATGCGCAGGGCAAGAGGCAGACGACATTTTCGAGCGTGTTTGTATATCCGTTGGTAGATGAGAGCATAGAGATTGTCATTAACCCAAGCGATTTAGAGTGGGACACGTTTCGTTCGAGCGGTGCAGGCGGCCAGAATGTAAACAAGGTTGAAACCGGTGTGCGTGTAAGGCATATTCCAACAGGTATAATGGTAGAGAATACCGAAACCCGCTCACAATTGGATAACAGGCAGAATGCTTTGAGGATACTAAAGTCTCATCTATATGAGATGGAATTGGAGAAGAAACGACAGAAGCAGGCTGAGTTGGAGGGGCAGAAGAAGAAGATAGAGTGGGGGTCTCAGATAAGGAGCTACGTGCTTCATCCTTATAAGATGGTAAAGGATCTTAGGACAGGTTATGAAACAACAGATACAACAGCTGTTTTAGACGGGGATCTCAATGAATTCATGAGGAGCTACCTGTTGCTCGAAACAAAAAAATAAACTTTGGACAAACAGATATAATAATAGATTAAATACTAAAACATAAGAGGTTATGGAATTTGAATATAACGAAATGTTCCCAATGGGACCTGATAAGACCGAATATCATCTCCTTACTAAAGATTATGTCTCAACAACCCAATTTGAGGGAAAAGAGATTGTTAAAGTAGACCCCGAGGGGCTTAGATTCCTTGCACGTTGGGCTTTTCACGATGTTGCATTTATGCTTCGCCCTGCACACAATGAGCAGGTTGCAAAAATTCTCAGCGATCCTGAGGCCAGCCAAAACGACAAGGCCGTTGCAATTACAATGTTGCTTAACGCACAGGTTGCTGCCGGTGGACAACTGCCTATTTGCCAGGACACAGGAACTGCAACAATAGTTGCAAAGAAAGGACAGAACGTTTACACAGGCGGCGGTGATGCAGCAGCGCTTTCTCATGGAGTATTTGATACATATACAACAGATAATCTGCGATATTCTCAGAACATTCCGTTGGATATGTACAAAGAGAAGAATACAGGCTGCAACCTTCCTGCCCAGATAGATATCTATGCTACGGATGGCAATGAGTATAAATTCCTCTTTGTGGCAAAAGGCGGCGGATCTGCAAACAAAACCTATCTTTTCCAGGAGACAAAAGCTCTTATTACTCCCGACAAATTAGAGAAATTCCTTGTTGAGAAGATGAAAACCCTTGGAACGGCAGCCTGCCCTCCTTATCATATTGCGTTTGTTATTGGAGGAACATCTGCGGATCTTAACCTTAAGACCGTTAAGTTGGCATCTACCCACTACTACGATGAGCTTCCAACGCAAGGATCTGAGAAAGGACATGCCTTTAGAGATGTTGAGATGGAGAAAAAGCTGCTAAAAGCTGCGCATAACCTTGGAATAGGCGCTCAATTCGGCGGTAAATATTTTGCTCACGATATTAGAGTTGTACGTCTGCCACGTCACGGAGCATCGTGCCCTGTAGGAATGGGGGTAAGCTGTAGTGCAGACAGAAATATAAAGGGTAAGATAAACAAAGAGGGCATCTGGTTGGAGACATTGGACAGCAATCCGGCAAGACTTATCCCTGCAGAATACAAGAACGGCTCAAAACATACATCGGGAGTTCATATCAATTTGGACAGACCTATGAAGGAGGTTCTTGCAGACCTTACCAAATATCCTGTATCTACATTCCTTCTATTGGACGGAACAATCATTGTAGGAAGGGATATTGCTCATGCTAAATTAAAAGAGCGTATAGACAAAGGAGAAGGCCTTCCTCAATACATAAAGGATCACCCAATATATTATGCAGGCCCTGCAAAGACCCCTAAAGGTATGCCAAGCGGATCATTCGGCCCTACAACAGCAGGACGTATGGACAGCTACGTTAACCTCTTCCAGGAGAATGGCGGTAGCATGATAATGATTGCAAAGGGTAATCGTAGTAAAGAGGTTACAGATGCATGTGCAAAACATGGCGGATTCTATCTTGGAAGCATAGGCGGACCTGCTGCAATCCTTGCAAAAGAGAATATCCTAAGCGTTGAGTGCCTTGAATACCCTGAACTTGGCATGGAGGCAATCTGGAAAATTAAAGTAAAAGATTTCCCTGCATTCATCCTTGTTGATGATAAAGGCAACGACTTCTTTAGCCAGATACGTCCGCTCAACTGCGCAGAATAGTAGCTTTTGCTTTAGCTTTGGCTTTCAAAATTAAATTAGCTAAAGCAAAGGCCAAAGTTAAACCGACTAATAAACAATAAATTGAAAAAAAACCGAGGCAAAAACGCCTCGGTTTTTTTTCCTTTTACCATGAACCTCCGGCACCACCACCGCCAAAATGGCCACCGCCGAATCCTCCGAATCCACCTCCACTACTGCCAAAACCTCCACCGGAGCCACCTCTAAAGCCGCTACCAGAAGATCGTCCGCCACTATTGCTAAGGATAGACCCTAACAGCAAAAGATCAAGGGCGCTCGGGCCTTTTCTTCCACCACCTTTATCATTGCCACCCATATTGTTTTCATTCTTTCCAAACACTGCGACAACAATGCAGAAAAGGATAAAACCAACAAAGATAATTCCAATGGCAGCAGCAATAAGGTCATCGCTTTCGCTATCACCGTATCTGTTTGCAAACTCATCAGATGATATTTCACCTGCCAACAGAGGCATCAGTCGGTCTACAGTATTATTTATACCACCGTAATAATCATTCTGTTTAAAATATGGGATCATCTCATTATTCACAACAGACGATGCCAATGCATCCGGGAGTACACCCTCCAAACCATATCCTGTTGCAATAAAGGCCTCACCTCTTTCGGTTTCTGTTTTTGGCTTTACAAGTATTACTATTCCGTTGTTGTACTTTTCATGTCCTACACCCCATTTCTCACCTATCTCGTATGCAAGAGATGCCTTGTCCATACCGTAAAGCTCCGGAACAATAACCACTGTTATCTGATTGGAAGTACTGTCTGCAAAATCCACAAGTTTTCTCTCCAAAGCATTGTTCTGCTCTGGAGAGAGGATAGAAGCCATATCATTAACAAGTCTTGGCGGTACAGGCCGTGCAGGGACTTGAGCCAACAACGAACTGCCTGTTAGCAACACCAGACAGATGCAGAACAATTTTATAAGAGCAGATCCTGCTCTGCAACAATATCTCATTCTCTATATCCTTTTATGTAATATCAACTATTCGCCAAATGAAATATCATCCGGCTGCTCATTAACATCATCTTTCCGATATGGGAAATATGCCATCAACTCTTTTCCTGCCATTTTTATTGCACTGCATATCCCTTTGCAAAACTCCCCTTTTTTAAAGAGGTCTGTCATGACATCCTTAATCCCATTCCAGAAATCAGGCGGAACTTTAGAGTTTATTCCGCAATCGCCGATAATTGCAAAACGCTTGTTGCTAACATCTATGTAGATAAGCACACCATTGCGGGCTGCAGTTTTATACATCTTGAGATAGTTGAAAATGTATACCGCTCTCTGCATAAGATCCGCCTTGCATTTGGATTCGATATGAACCCTTATCTCACCGGAAGTTTTGAGCTCTGCCTCCTTTATAGTTGATACAATAAGGCTTTGCTCCTCTTTAGTTAGAAAATCTCTGCCTCTCATTCAACAAAAAATATTAATCAATTGTTTATTGGAAATTTACCTCAGGTGCCTTGTCTGCCCCCTCACTTGCAGTAAAATAAGGCTTCTTTTCAAAGCCGAACATACCTGCAAGGATATTGTTAGGGAACCTTCTTATCTTGGTATTGTACACCTTGGCAACCTCATTGAATTTGTTTCTCTCAACAGCAATTCTGTTTTCTGTCCCCTCAAGCTGAGACTGAAGTGCCAAAAAGTTCTTATTGGCTTTAAGATCCGGATAATTCTCCGTTATGCTAAGCAATCTGCTCAATGCCATGCCAAGGCTACCCTGAGCTTCCTGATATTTCTTAAGCGACTCCTCATTAAGGTCATCTATATTTACCGACATCTGTGTCGCCTTGCTTCTGGCCTCAACAACACCCTCCAAAGTAGAGGACTCGTGGGCTGCATAGCCTTTTACGGTAGAAACCAAATTAGGTATTAGATCTGCTCTTCTCTGATAAACATTTTCAACTTGAGACCAAGCGCTTGAAACATTCTCCTCTGCAGTAACCATAGAGTTATATGCCCCTTTAACCCAAGCGAACAACGCTAATGCTATACCTGCAACAACAATAAGTACAATTAATCCTTTTTTCATTCTATCAAAATTTTTAATGTCAAAACAATAATTAATAATTTGTGAGAGTCTGATAGCCGTTCACTATTGTTCTTTCTCACAATGAAAATCTTTGATATCTCAACTTGGTCAAATTAATTTCAAAGATTTTCATGTTCGTTTTTATTTTTTATAGATTTAAATTTAAATTAAATTTTCTTTACACACCTAACAGATATACCAAACAGATCTTTTGCAACATGGTTCACAGGGCAACCTGTCTGATTGTAGAATATGTATCTGTAGTAAGCACTGTTGGAATCCTTCTCAGACGAGCTCCACCAGAAGCCGTACTTGAACAACATTCCAAAGTTGTTTCCGCCATTGGTAACATAGCCTGTTGCCAAAGCGTTCCACCCTAACTTGTTATTTGGAGTTGCCGTTCCGGAGAATGGCCAGATATTATTTCCGTTGAATGTTGCAGAGACAGCCAGCGCGTCTCCAACACCTTTCCAATCATCAAAAAAATCTATATTATCCGCACCTAACGCTACTTTCGCAAGATCCTGCCAATCCTCATTCGTAGGTACGCTCCAACCATCCGGGCAAATACCTTGCGGTCCGTTACCCAATCCGTTGCGGGACTCTCCGCCCGTTGCCTCGTTCCATGTATATAATCTTCCGAATACCGTTCCGGCTGCAGGTGCATTTCCGTATGGAACACCGGCACCCTCGTAATTAAGGTTCTCCGTGAACCAATTAAGATTTCCAATCTTCTGAATATGATACCATTTGTTTTCTCTGGTATCGAAAATAGAATCCTTTGGTTGTGGAATTCCCTCTATACTTCCGTTAAATCCAGGTTTTACAACGGTAATATTATTTGAAACAGATTGGTTATAGTAACCTGTACATTTTGCAATATACTGAACGGCAAAAGTCGCAAGCGAATCCGGTATGGTTATGGTGGTACTCTGCCCTTTTACAGTATCAATAAGGCCTTTACTGTACCAGCAATATGTAACCCCCTCTGTTGGAGATACTACACTGTTGCCATTAAGAGAATATGTCTCACCTACAAGTGAATAGAGCGGCAACTTAAATGACAGCTGCCCATCCATAGAGGGCAAAACTTTGTCGTCATCGTCATCTTTCTTGCATGATGTAAACACAACAGCCCCGCAAAGCGCAGCCGCCACAACCAACCTTGAGGCAAATTTCATGGAATTTTTCAAATTCATCTTGACTTATAAAACTTCTTAGAATTAATAGAATGCAAATTTAACATTTTTTCCTATTTTTGTACTAAAATCATGCCATTGGAGGCTACAATAATGAATAGAATATTTCTGCCATTAGCGGTCTTGTTTACCCTTTGCACTGCCTGTAACAAAACTAACAGTGCATATAAGACTTATGACGGCTTTGCTCAGGGGGGGACTTATCACATCACTTGTAATCTTAGCGGCATTTCAGACTCTTTGTCTGCTAATCTTCCCGACAGTTTATCGCTGTTTTTTGAGCAGATAAATCATTCTTTGTCGGGATACGACTCAACATCTATAGTTTCTTTGGTGAACAGGGGAGACAACCCGCCGCTTGACAAGCTCTTTACCGAGACATTCAACGCGTCAAAGAGGGTATGGGAGGAGAGCAGCGGCTATTTTGATATAACCGGAGCACCGCTTTTTGATGCGTGGGGATTTGGTTTCAAGGATGGAGAGCGGGTTACAGAAGCTAAGATAGACAGTATCTTACAGATTGTTGGCAACGATAAGGCCAGAATTGTGGAGAGAGATACTGTGATAGAGGGCGTGCGTGGATGCTACAATTTTCTTGAGTTTGATGACAGCCGGATGAAAGTTAACTTTAACGCAATCGCACAAGGATATACATGCGACTATATAGCATCAAAGTTCAACAGTTGGGGAATGACAGACTACCTTATTGAGGTTGGCGGCGAGATCTATGCCAAAGGGGTCAACTCAAAGGGGAATGCCTGGAGGGTTGGAATAGATAGGCCCGAAGATGGTAATTTCATGCCCGGTGAGTCGTTGGAAGCGGTGATAGAGATAAGCGGTCAAGGGCTTGTAACATCCGGCAACTACCGTAAGTTCTACATAGAGGATGGAAAAAAGTACTCGCATACCATTAACCCTAAGACAGGTTATCCTGTAAACCACACGTTGCTGTCTGCCACTGTTGTTGCTCCAGATGCCACAACGGCAGATGCATACGCCACATATTTTATGGTTATAGGATTGGATGAGGCAAAGGAGGTACTTAAGAATCGCCCGGAACTTGGTGCGGTATTGATCTATGCAGATGGGGAGGCAATGAAAGAGTGGAGCTGTAACTGCAAATGGACCAAGCCATAATAGGCTTAGGCGTTGGCGTTAGCATTGGCCTTAATTTAGTTTATAGTTGAGCGTTTATAGTGTATAGAAGGGTAAAGAAGTTTAAGATGATTAACAGACTCTAAACTATAAACAATAAACTAATATGTCGTTAGCTGTTTTGGAGAGTAGAGAGGGTATAGAGAGGAAAGAATTGAACTAATTGGATTTAAAATATTTCTGTAATGACACACTTGAATAACTCAGACAAGACGGGAAGAAGAAAATTCCTGTTAAAGAGTGCAGCAGCATTAGGCACAGGTGCTGTAATGATGGCAGAGAGTAATCTGTTTCCGCTCTCTGCAGCAGAGAGATCTGTTGAGAATGTCGGTAACGGTAAGGAGAAAAAACCTTTTAAAAAGGAATCTATCTCTGTTAAGAATCCTTACGACATAGTTATTACCGGAGGACTTGTTTACGATGGTACACGTGCCCTCCCTTTTAAAGGAAATGTTGCAATAAAGGAGGGAAAGATACGTGATATTTGGGAGGAGAACGGCGAGTCGCTTCCTGCCGCACGCGAAGTTATAGAGTTGGGCAAGGATGAGGTCGTCTCTCCCGGATTTATAGATATTCACACCCATACAGATACCAATCTGTTGGAAGCTCCGCTTGGTGACAGCCGTATTTATCAAGGTATTACAACAGATAATGGCGGAAACTGCGGAGATTCACCTTTTCCATATTCAGATGAATATTTCGCCTCAAAGAAGGGAAGCAAACGTTTCGGGTATCCATTCTGGCAGAATTTGGATGGTTTCTTTGATGCATTGGAGCAGAAGAAGATAGGTATAAACTACTCAACACTTACAGGCCAAGGGCAGTTAAGGAGTGCGGTGGTCGGTGACAACAATGTCCCATGCACAAAGGAGCAGCTTAAAAAGATGTGCGATATTTTGGAGATGCAGTTGGAGATGGGCAGCACAGGATTGTCTTGCGGATTGGAATATGCTCCAGGCTCATACGCATCAGATGAGGAGCTTACAGAACTTTGCAAGATTGTGGCAAAGCACAACAAGCTGTTTGCAATTCATATGAGGAATGAGGATGATAGGGTTGAGGAGTCTGTAAAGGAGGCTATTGCAATTGCACGTAACAGCGGTGCAAGATTGGAGATATCCCATCTTAAAGCACAGAATGCTGCCAATTGGCATAAGGGACCTAATTTGGTTAAACTAATAGAGGAGGGGAGAAGATCCGGTGTTGATGTGGCGTTTGATCGCTACCCTTATACAGGGTTCTCAACAGGGCTTACCTCATTCATTCCGCTTAATGACAGGCAAGGGTCAAACGCAGAGATTCTTGCGCGATTAGAGGACAAAAAGAAATCAGATGAGATTGGCAAATACGCGCGTTCAAGAGTTGAGCGCCTTGGAGGTCCTCAGAATGTGCTTATTGCAGCTTGCGATGCTCCGGAAAATAAACAATTCTCAGGAAAGACAATCAAGGAGATCTGCGACATGACAGGTAAGGAGGTATGGGAGCAGATACGAGAGCTTTTAATATCTGAAAAACTTGGAGTTCAGATTGTTGGTTTTGCAATGTGCGATGAGAATATAAACCTCTTCTTCTCAAATCCGCTTGGTATGCCGGCATCTGACGGAAGTGTCTATTCGCCTTACGGCAGGCTTGGCAAAGAGATACCACATCCAAGGTCATACGGGACATTTCCAAGATTCTTTGGAAAATATGTAAGGGAGAATAAGGTTTGCGATCTGCAGACTGCCATTTACAAGTGTACCGGATTCCCTGCATCGAGATTGGGATTCAAAGACAGAGGCCTTATAAAGGTTGGCTTTGCGGCTGATATAGTCATCTTTAATCCAAACACAATTATAGATGTGGCAACATTTGAGAAACCACATCAAGGTGCAACAGGAATATCTGCTGTTATCGTAAATGGCCAAACTACCATCCGCAACGGAAAGCATAACGGTGTCTTCAACGGACAGGTGTTAAGATAATAATAAAGAGGTATTTATAGAGAGTGCCCGCGAAGTGTAATTTCTACGTTTCGTGGGCTTTTTTCCTGACTTCGTCAACGTGTCACCCAAAAATTTTCTGAGAACAAAGGAGCGATACGTTGATGGCGTTTCATG
>UQWT01000030.1 GCA_900544815.1 uncultured Bacteroidales bacterium
CATCTGCCTCATCTTTTTTGCCAAACAGAAAGATGTCTATGTCGCCTGTAGGCCTGTGCTCCGGGCATGGATAACAAAGATTGCAACCATATCCCTTCAATAGTAACATACTTATGCCATGTTGTTTATAGAATCCGGCCAAAGATGCTATCTGCTCTTTATATTTTGCATACACCTGCTCCATCATAGCCATTTGTGCAATCCATTGCAGAAGCAAGGGTTTGGGTGGCCGTTGGTCAGACGGAAATATTTTTATTGCGTCAATTAATATAGCGCCTACACCCTGTTTCTTTGAGACATTGACAATGTAGTTCCAATCAATGCCGTTCAGGTCAATACCGTCAATCGAAACACTTCTATCCTCGCTATTTATGGCAACATTAGTTAAAGCCAGCAAATTAGAAATATTTTTGTTTAGCATCTTTTTATAAAATATGATTTCAGTACAGACAACATCAACCTAAATGATAATATGTAATTTTCAACAAACATTTGTAAAGTGCCTATTGTTCAATTAAATTTTCACCAAAAATATTGCTCTTTATGTGTGTTTTAAAGACATAGCCAAATCTCTTTCAGTCAGCCATAGCTCCTTTGGTAACTGTTTCCGTCTTCTCTTGCTAATCAGATAATCTGTTTTTCCTATAGCGGCAAAAAACAGATATACAGCATCCTTGACATACGTAGCTGCAGCTGATTTTATATACCATGTGAAAGATTTTCCATATCGCTTGTATCTTCTAAATACATATCTCTGTTTTTGGTGCGTCTTTAGGTTCTTTTTTAGCGAAGGTATGCCAAACTCACGATAAAAAAGCAGGGGCTGCTTAATATTGCAAAACTTGCTGCAGCCCGCAGTACGAAGCCATAACTCAAAGTCTTGGCATCTGAGACAATTCTCATTGTACTTATTTTTACGGAACCAATCCGTCCTGCCACATACTGTGGGATGTATAAATCCCGTTGAGACACCGCTCATGTCTGCGGAACGTATAATATTGTTTTTGTCATCAATTATCATGGCAGATGAGCCTACGATATCCACATCGGGATGTTGCTCCAAGTACATTACCTGTGTTTCTATTCTATCTATAGCCATAATGTCATCTGCGTCCATACGGGCATAATAAAAACCTTTGGCTACTTGTACAGACTCATTCAGACGGTATACAAGGCCCCTGTTTTTTCCGTCACTAATGTATTTAATTCTTTCATCCGTCTTAGAGTATTGTTGTGCTATTTCTGGCGAACTGTCGGTGCATCCATCGTTTATTAACAGCAATTCCCAGTTCTTATGGGTCTGGTTTACAACAGACTGAATCGCATCAGCGAGAAATAGCTCTGAGTTATAAAACGGAATAGCTATAGTTACAAATGTATTCTTATCTGTCATGCAAAAAATCTTTCAATATTGTTCTTTATCTTGAATTTAAGATTTTTGTATCTCAATTTGTAATACTGCGGATACATATATCTGCAATAACTTGTGTGTTTACGCACAAATAATGTGTCTATCTCTTTAGGGGCATCTACATAGGCATTGGGAACTATGCAGAACTTGTATAGATTAGTCACCTTATTTTCCATATATCTTTTTTGAAAATGCGCATATCCCAATTCTTTAGCGGTCAAAAAGCCGTCTTTATGAAGTGTCCAGTCTGTCAATGTCCCCGAACTCCACTCAAAAATATGCTTACCTTCTGATATCCTCTGGTATCTGAAATCTCTATCATATTTACTTGTTACAAAATTCTTTTCCAAAGCATTCATGTCTGCGTACATTTCATCAAATCGCTTGATCTGCCAACCATGTTCTAAATATATGGTATTTATACTTGTTGGATTCAGCTCGTCAAAAGCACAATTGCGTTCCGACCCAAAAACCTTTTCTAAGTTGTTTTTCCTAAATGACACATCCTCAAATATTCTGCGATTAATTTCATCAGTGTTCCTGTATAAGGTCATGTGACCTAAGAACATAAACTTATCCGCTCCTGACAAGAAGTCGTTAGACAGAAACTTTCTTAAGTTGCCAAATATACAATCTGTCATGTCGCAGTGCCCCCAATAATCATAGCCGTGGGCGTATTCTGCGAATATATAACCGTAGGCCGGCTTATAATCGCATAATTTATAAGGGTGGTCAAGGTATATTGAGAAGTCGAACTTCTTTTGTGCCTGTTGCTTTATCTCCTCTAAAGTGGTGTAAACAACCTTAACGTTTGAGGGGTATTTCAGCTCGTCTGCATGATCATCTGTCAGTATCAGCCAATCAATGGTTGGATTCTTTTCGCATGACAGCAACCACAACTTCATGTGGTTAATCGGTAGTTTGCCGAAATACGGACATATAAAAAGAATTTTTTTCATGGTAGCCTTGTTTATTGATTCTTTTTTGTTGTTAACACTTCACGAATAATACTTTCCAACTTATCCACAGCAGTATGTCTACGACAATTCCCAAACGCATACAGCTTACCCTCTTTTCCGAGCCTGATACGCTCTTTGTCATCATCCAACATTGCATCTATTGCCGAGTGCATATTGTGTATGTCATCTACCACCATTCCACCCGGTAACTGCTTGGCATTACCTACATTGGTGCTTATAAACGGCAATGACCTTGCCATAGCCTCTATCATGGATATGGAGAATTCTTCATGCGTACTGGATATCAAATAGGCTGAAGCATTATCTAAAATGTATGGAAAATACTTTCTATTAATGTTGGTAAGCATGAAGACTGCATGTTCGCCATACTGTTTATCTAATTCAGCTTTGGCTTTTTGCAATTTATAATAATAAGAAGTTTTTGTTGAACCAATCATTACAAGTGCATATTCCTTATGCTTTGACTTATAAAACTCGCGCATCATCTCAATTTGATTCTTTACAATTGAGTAGTTGGCAATGCTTATGAGATAAGGCTTACCTTCTGTAGGTAGCTCATATGATTCTTTAGCTTCCTCAAAGAACATGTCATCTGCAGCATTACAGAGCACATAGTTATTACGAATATTCTTGGTAACATAATCATAACCCGAATCAAATTCGGTAAGACTAATTGAGGCTGCAAAATGCTTGCATTGACACTTGAATGTGAAGCGGTAATACAATTGCATGCGTATCCAATTGTATGTGTTTCCAATAGTATGTTTCAAGTCTGACTTTAAACTGAAAGGCTTGCATAGCAACCCGGACAGGCCATGAGCATGAAGTATGCATGGGGCTTTAATCAGAGCCATTACAGGTAATAAAGCATCGGTTGTCATTGCTTGTCCACACTCAATGATGATAATGTCAAAAAAATTATCAAGCACAAATCCCTGTATCCCGGGCAAATCACCTTTTACCCTCTTAGCTAAGTTATGCCACAAGACAAAACGACGAATATGCACCCCGTTATGTTCATCAATAGCGGGCAACTTTTCTGTTGGCGAAATTGAGGTGGCTACAGTTATCTCATTATTGATGGCAAGTCCCTCTGCAAGGTATTTTACCACCATTGGCACGCCACTTAGGTATGGATAGTAATTTTCCGAAACAAACAGTATTTTCATACGTAAATAATTTCTTATAAAGTACCTGTTTCCAGGCGTTTAACATCTATTTCTAAGCTAAAGACAAAAAGAAAGAAAGCACTCGTTGGTGTGCAAGTGCGATGGCTGAGTTCGGCGATTATAATTTTACAACAGTTAAGATTTATAAAATTTCATACACGTGCTCGGAGCAAAAGTCTTGACCGCTTAACTGTTGAGACCAGTTTCATCCTTGGCTTTGCCATATTTCAGGCCCTGCCAGTAAAAATCGGCTCTCATTGTCCCCCGGGCTCATTCCGGCCCATGATGCAAGATTCTTTTCTGTCGGGAACACCTCCATATCCAAGCCTATTTCTGCTATCAAGTCTTCAACGACCTTTGTACTAAGCCAGGGGATCTCTTTCAACCTTGCCACCGCATTATCATAAGGTGCAAGAAGATCCTAGATTCTTTCAGACAGTTCGTCTATAAGCTTTTGTGTCTGCTCTATGTCTTTCTGTATCAACTGAAGCAGGTACTTTTGGTGGTATGTAGCTCGGCTTCAGCAATCCCGCTAAAAGAAGCTTGCATATCCACGCACTGTCAGCCTTGTCTGTCTTGTGTCCCGGTACATACTTGATATGTCGCGCATTGACTATCCAAACCTTGAGCTCCGGGCATTCGAGCACTTTATACACAGGTTTCCAGTATACGCCTGTACTCTCCATTGCAACGTGGGTCACTCCGTTCTCAATCAGCCATTCTTTCAATTCTGTCAATGAACTACTGAAGGTCTTGTAACTGCGGGTCTCAGTCGTGATGCCTTCTCAACCTATCGTGGCCACTGCTATGTTCCTGTGTATGTCTATTCCACAGCCCCGGCTAACTACTTGCGTAAAGTTAACTTTTTCCATCTTCTATCCTTAATCTTTAGTTTGGCAACAAAGTTAAGGATAATCATATTTTCATTCTCTTGAATGTCTGTTAAAAGTCATGGATGTTTCATCTATTTAAAAAGTTTGTTTAATCTTAAAACAATAAGCATAATGAGCGCTGAATTTACAAGACCGCTGATAATCATTGTATAATATATCATATGGCATAATGCTAATGAAATTGATGCAAATATGAATATAAACTTATAATTGATGTCTCTTACCTTACGGCTCATTGAGTCTAGCTTAATGCCAAAATATGTACAGATGCATACTATAACGGGTGCCCCAATTGCACCAAAATAATTATACCCTGCGCATATATTTGGTAATATCTTATCAAACGAGACTCCACCCGAGCGAATGTAATTGAAAATATAAAGGGAGGTCTGCTGCTTGACTGAGAAATTCGAAAGTACAGCAACATTAGAAATACAATCATTAAAGAAAGACATGATAGGATCTAACACAGCTCTCTTTGATGCAATCAAACCCACTGCTACATCACTTGTACCTTGAAAATATACCTGTAATGTTTTAGCCCAATACTGGATACTACTTGAATCCTCAATATTGCCACCTCTAAATTCGCTGAACATCTTTAAAATAGAGATATATACGATAGAAATGCCTATTGCCATTGCAGAAAAAACAATAATTTTTTTTCTGTATTGAGGATAAAGCAAGGTTATCAGATAAATGAATGTTGCTGCCGGTATTATTATGCCGAATCTGCTGAAATCGTATACTACCAATGAATTTAATGCAACGATTCCAATTGACAGTATAACATCTATTGTTCTATGTATCTTTCTGCGGTTGTAAATATAAGCTAACAGTAGAAGTATAAGGAAATATCGGCCGGTACCTATCAATAGGGCCAATCCTCCTGTACCCTCCATTTCCACAATATTTGCCTCCTCGTTTCCTACTAAGCTTCCCACAAAATGGTATCTTGAAATCATAGAAGGTGTAGTCACGATAATAGCAATGGCCACAATAACAAAGAAAACAAGAAATGGATTGTGACGTTGGGCATAAATACGTTTTTTTATAGATGATTTTTCTGTTACCTCTTTGCTGTAAAATTTATTTGCAGCATATTTTAGAACTATAAAGAAACAGACCTCTTCATAGCATTGCAATATGATAGCTTTTTCCAAATACTCTTTTCCTATCATCATCTCAACAATAGGATAATTGGCAAGGAAATAGACAAAAGGGGTTATTACATATTTGACTAAAGAGGTGACAAATAATATTCCCAAAGCAATATGGGTGAATTTCTTTTGCTTTAAAGTTTTATTAAAATGGTAACATATGCCAAAAAGCAAAGGCTCAAAAAACAACAGGCTATAGTCTGCATTTCTTGTTCCAATGAACATTGTTGCCGATATTATATAACATATAATGGATATTATATTCATCTATTGTGCTTGAAAAATATAAATTTTTTTACACGTTTACATACTTATCTGCCATGTAATAAGCAGACGGTATGAAAATTATATCTTCTTTTGCCATCTTGTGCAGATATGCAAAAGTACTATTTTTCTTTCTTATCTTATTTTAAAGCAGATAAATTTACTTGTAATACGACATTTTATAGGGAGGAAATTATTCTTTGTTTCCCGACAATTATCTCAATTGTTGTATTTTTACGTGGAATATTTGCATGTGTGTTGTAGAGATTCCTTTTTCTGTTTCTATAATTTTTAACAACCACTTGAAGCAATGCGAAGAATAGACTATGCGTTACCTTACATTATTTCTTTATAGAACTTGATTTGACAACTCTGTACGAATTCCTTTTCGAAACGTGAATTAATCATAGGCCGAGCCATCCGCGCCATGTGCATACGTAAGACATCATCTGTCAATATTCGTTCCATTGCTTCATAAAGAGCAGTTGTATTTTTAGATGGCACAATTAATCCGTTTTTCTCATTTGCAATGATTTCACGGCTGCCATTAATGTCCGTAACAATAGATGGCAAATTCATGGCACCTGCTTCAAGCACAGTATTAGGGAAACCTTCGCGGTATGACGGCATCACGAAACAATCGGCATCCACATACATCTGCAGCAAGTCATCGCCATACTTCGTTCCACAAGCGTTAATGGCATCATTCGTGTCTATCTCCTTACGTGTAGTATCACTCACTGGGTCAAGTTCGTGCTCATACGTACCCACAAGCACAAGGCGCACATTTTTATATTTGTTATACAATCGTGTAAAAGCCTCAACCAATTCATTGATGCCCTTGTCGCCCACGATACGTCCCACGAATAAAAAGGTGAACACATCATCCTCTTTTTGTACAACAAACCGTGCGGGATTAAAACGTTCCATGTCAACCCCCATCACATTGCCGTAGCCTAGTATCTTCATCGGTTTCTTTGTAATACCTCCCTTCTTCAAGTCGTTTAGCACACCTTGGCCCTCGGGAATTACGTGAGTGGCACAAGCACACGTCAGTCGATCTGTAGACATCAGAATTCTACGTTTCAATCCTGTTGCCGTTGGCCACATCAATCCTGTGAACGTATGCACGCGTCGCGGAACTCTGGTAATCCAAGCCGCAAACATGCATATCAGGCCCGCCTTTGGAGTCATGGAGTGTACCATGTAAGGTCTTTCCTTACGAAGTACCCATATCATGTTCCACAGTGATTTCAGGTCATTAACTATGGATATATGACGTTCCATCGGCACAGCAACGCAGTGGAAATCATCCTCGTCTCTAAGTTTATCAAGTTCCGCTCCTGGTGATGTCACCGCAACCATTTCATATCCCATCATGCGCATTTTTATCATCACCTCACGGCAGAAGCACAACGATTGCGGCGCAGTGACGGCACGAATAATCTTATTGTGTTTTCGTTTCATAAATTACTATTTTTTCGTAAGAAAAAAATCCACAAGCGTGATATTCAATTTTACAACTCTGCATTTGTTATGCAGTTTAATTTAGTGTTTTTTATACAAATTCCCGGCCAATGGCCACATTACACTAAAGTCGTACCAATTCAACACTTTCTTGTGTCAGTTCCTGCCAAGCTACTTCGCAAACAGGCATCAAGTATTAGTTTCTCTATTGCGGATGCCTCCATTACGTACATTCCAAACACTTCGCGATGACTTTGGAATGCAAATATATCTAACAATAAGTAATAGTGGTATATCAGTCCCTTTATCTTGAATTTTTATTATTCTACAGATTTTACATGAAATTTATTCAATATACTTTTAATGGGAAATATGTTATCCAACATATTAATGTTTTGCTTACTGTAAAACGGCACTGAAAGCACTAAGCCAATAACAATTGACAAACAGATTTCCAAAAACAGCATATAGAGGTTATCGGCACGTATCAATAGATCTATTATAATAGAGACCCCAAAAACCATCATAAAGTAGAGGCAGCTCTTTGCTAACTGTATGTATACAAGTTTAGTTGATTCGGGATATGCCTTTTTATAGATGGATATATGGAGAATTGCCCCTTGCAAAATGGCGGCAATTGCACCCATAATCAAAAATACTGTCATATCAATGCCAAGTTCTAACAAAACTAAAACAACAGACATATAGACTACAGCAATGAGCAGACTCCAAATAGCGCACGATTTTACATTGTTCCAAAGACTGTTTACGACACTTATCGTAGCCCCAAAGGAGGTGATTGGAATTATCAGCAATTTTATGATCATCCAGGAGGAATATTGTGCAATCTCATCATTTAGCCATACCCGTAAAAGAGATGTTGAAATGCCCATGACTATACCACAAAGCAGCCCGGAGACAAGCCCCACAATATAGGCTCCATTTACAGTGATTTGTACAAGTTCTTCATGTCTTTTGTCTGAATACGCTATGAGCATCAATGGGCGGAAAAGCACCCCTATCACAGCCGTTATACTTATGCAATAAGAGCCAAATTCAGATATACTACCTAATACCCCCGTATAGTAAAGGCCAAAATAGTTATTAGTTAATATTGCATCTATCTTGTAAATAAAGACACTTGAGAAACTAATTAAAGATACCCATGTGAGCATCTTCACAATTGGCTTCATTGCACCAAAATCCACGAATCGTCTGCCAAACTTTATCTCACGGTTTTTTGTAGTCTTGTAAAATATTATGCTTACAACCAATACCAGCAATTCGGCGAGCAACGCAGACAATCCCACATTCGCCACATCTGTAGAGAGAAATGAGAACAAGACAATATTGAAAATAAGCTTGGTGAGATTTCTCAGTATCTTCAGATAGTTTATAAGGTCTAACCGATTGTCTGAATATATTGTAATGTTAACGCAATTGCTGCAAACCGCCACAAACAGACTTGCAACAGTGTATGCAATCAGTTGTCCCACTGAGTGTACAAGGTTGTCCGGTATATGCAGCAACGTCTCTATTTGCGGTAGAAAACAGCAAATGAATGGCACTACAATGATTGCAAGCAGAATTGTAATTGCTATGGCAGAAGTGAAATATACAGACGCTTGCCTATAATTTTTTTGTCTGTACTCTACCGAATAAAACCTTGTAACAGAACTTTGCAGAGAGTCTGTCAATATAATTATGTATTGATTTATTACCAATGCTATTGGCAGCACTCCGTATGTGGCTACCCCTAACTCCCTAACAAGGTATGGCGTGTAAAGCAGGCCTACCAATACATTGGTTATAAGGCACATCACATTGGTGACTAAATTTTTCCTGATTTGTGTCATCTGTTATTTAAAATCTTCGTCTCTGTATCCTTCCAAAGCTTTGGTTTCTTTGCGAATACGTAAAAGACCACTGCCTCGTTGTGGCAGCATCTCCACATCAGGCAAAGGGTCCATGTAGTCTAGAATCTTAGTGCTAATGGTTTCGCAGACATGCTGCAAATTATCCAAACCTCTAACAACACCCTCATTGTCGATGCCAAAGAAAAGAGAACCTCCCAATCCATTGGCAAAAGCACTTACGCTTTTCAACCAACTTTTGGGCTTCTTTTCTTCAAGCATCAATTTAAAATCGTATGCGGTACATTCTGTTATCAGAGTCTTCAATTCCATTGTCATGATGGCTACTATATTATCGCTCAGTAAAATCTAGGCCTATTCATGAACACAAAATTACAACAATTATCGGAAAACCAGTATGAAAGTCTTTGCTTCCCTACAATTAATCTTTATTGTTGTATTTTTGCAGGCGATACTTATATGCGTGTTGCCGGTAATTCAATTGTTCAATAAGCAATGCGCTTATATATCCGAAACCGAACATGAAAATCTTTGAAATTAATTTGTCCAAGGTAAAATATCAAAGATTTTCATTGAGAGAGAACGGTAGTGATAGTCTGAAATAAAAAATTAGTTAAGATGGAATATGAAAATGTAGATGGAATTAGCGGAACGGTAAAACAGTTATGCGTGAAAGGGAGGTATATTGGCAGGCCGGCAAGTGATGAAGGACGTAGTGAGGTGGAGATCAACACATATAATTTTTTGGATTCATTAGGCATCTCTTATGAAACCTTATGCCATGATGCAGCTTTCACCATGGAAGAGTGCATGGAGGTAGAGAAAAACTTGGGTGCACCAATTTGCAAGAATCTTTTCTTGTGCAATCGGCAGCAGACACAGTTTTATTTGCTGATGCTGCCGGGGGAGAAGCATTTTAAGACAAAGTTTCTGTCATCTGAATTGGGTTGTGCCAGGTTATCGTTTGCATCCGGAGAGCAGATGACAGAGCTGCTTGGAATCAGCCCCGGTTCTGTTTCTCCTATGGGGTTGATGAATGATAGCGAACAAAAAGTGATGCTGGTGGTGGACAACGAACTTATGGACTCCAAATATATTGGATGCCACCCATGCGTGAACACGGCTACATTGAAGATTAAGATGAGTGATCTTTTGGATAAGATAGTCCCTGCAACCAATCATACCTTTAAGATTGTTACACTCCGCTCCGAGGAATGAAAGTTTATCAGCTTTGGCTTTGGCCAATTTAATTTTGAACGCTAACGCCATATTAGTTAATAGTTTATGGTTTATAGTTCGCTTACGCACAGCTTTTCCTCGCCATGGCAAAGCTCAAACAAGTTTGTCTTTGCTCATATGGCTTACGGAAAAGGTTTAGAGTCTGTTAATTAGATGGTGGGATCAAAAATATCTATACACTATAAACTTTTTAAGGCCAACGCCAAAGCCAACGCTATAAACTTTAAACTAAAATTTGTATATTTGTGCTGTGTGGCTTATATGCTGTTAGGAAAAAAAGTTTCTTGTAATAATATGATAACTATGATGGATGTGGAGAAGGAAACGGTAACACTTTTACAGTTACAAAAGATAATAAAAAGCGGTGTGGAGGGAGCTGCACCAGGCGCTGTGTGGGTCAAGGCAGAGATTGCGGAGATAAAGGAGAACTACAGCGGACACTGCTATTTAGAGTTGGTTGAGTACAACGACAAGCAGCAGCTTATGGCTAAGGTGAGGGCTGTTATATGGGCATCGCAGTACAGGGTAATAAAACCGTATTTCAAGGAGAAGACAGGCAGTTATATAGAGGCAGGGATGCATCTGCTTATGCAGGTAATTGTTCAATTTTCAGAAGTTTACGGACTCAGTCTTGTTATAAGGGATATAGACCCTGATTATTCCATAGGTGAATTGGAGAGAAAACGGTTGGAAACCATAGAGAGGCTTAAGAGGGAGGGGCTTATTGATAGGAACAAAGAGTTGGCCCTGCCACCTCTTCCGCGTAAATTTGCTGTTATATCTGCCACAACGGCAGCCGGATACAGAGATTTTATAAAGCATCTGCATAATAATGAGTTTGGCTTTAAATTCGCAACATGGCTTTTCCCGGCACCTATGCAGGGGGCAGATGCACCAAAGGGTGTGGCAGATGCCATAAACAAAGCTACAGAGTATAACAAGCTCTTTGTAGCGCAGAATGAGCCTGAATTTGATGCGGTGATAATCATTAGAGGAGGCGGAAGCGTAATGGATCTGTCTGCGTTTGATGATTATTGCATGGCGGAGGCGATAGCCAACTGCCCGTTTCCGGTTATAACGGGAATAGGCCATGATCACGATTACCATGTAGCAGATATGGTGGCAAACACAGACCTCAAGACCCCCACCGCAGTTGCGGATTTTATACTGGACATATTTGCGGGGGAGGCGGCCAACATAGAATCACTCTCTGCCAGAATACGGCTTGCTGTCATAAACAAGCTGAATGTAGCAGACACAAAGTTGCAGCTTGTAAAGAACAGGCTCAGAGATGCGGTGTTGAGACGGTTGCAGAATGAGGAGTACAGGCTCTCTCTATTGGAGCAGAAGCTGCGTATGGCAGATCCCACTGCAAGGCTCAGGCCAGGAGAGGTGATAATTGAGATAGACGGAAAACGTTATACGAATGATATAGAGACCTTTAGAGAGGGAGCAAATGTGGTGTTGCATTTAAAGGAGGGTGTTGTAAGCTTTAACATAAACAATGTGGAGATTAATTGTCGGGAAGAAAAAAAATAACAAAAGGAGGAGATTATGGATAGTAAAAAGTATGGACAGGCTTTGGCCGAGATAGAGGCTCTGCTTAAGAATATAGAGGACCCTAACAAGAAATTGGAGGATGTAAAGGCAGATCTTGAAAAGGGGCTTAAACTTGTTGAGTTCTGCAAAAAAGAACTTACAGACTATAAACAGGAGATAAATTCCGTTTTGGAAAACGAGCAGAGATAGCAGAACTTTCACTTTGTTAGAACTAATTATGTTTGGGTTCATAATTGCAATATATGATTTACGATAACGATGAGTATCTTCTTCCTTATAAGCGGGAGATAGACAGAAGATTAGAGAGGTTTCTCATTAAACGTGGGGAGCTTGCAGGCTATAACGGCAAATTAACCCATGCCGCAAACAATCATCTTTATTACGGCATTCATAGAGATAAGAACGGGTATTGGTTTAGGGAGTTTGCCCCTGCAGCCAAGGGATTGGTGTTGGTAGGGGATTTTAATGATTGGCTTCCCGACAAAAACTACCTTGCACATACAGAGTGGTCATTTACCAATATAGGCGGTGGTAACTGGGAGCTGTTTGTGCCGGTAGAAAAGATAAAGGAGGAGGATCTCTTTAAGTGGATGGTGCAGTTCTCCACCGGAGAATGGGGGGAGAGGATTCCGGCATACGCAACAACCTGTGTTCAGGACAGACAAACCAAGCTTTTCTCGGCTCAGATAGACTTTAGCAAAAGAGAGTATGAGTGGAAGCACAAGTTCAGCCGGAAAATAACATCTCCGCTTATTTACGAGGTGCATATAGGTATGAGTTCAGAGCAGGAGACGGTATCAACCTTTAACGAATTTAGAGAGAATGTTCTGCCCCGTGTGATTGAAGATGGATATAACGTATTGCAAATTATGGCATTGCAGGAGCACCCGTATTACGGCTCGTTTGGGTATCAGGTCTCTAATTTCTTTGCCCTAAGCTCAAGGTTCGGGACCCCTGCAGAGTTTAAAAATTTAGTGGACGAGGCGCATGCGCATGGGATAGCTGTTGTAATGGATCTTGTTCATTCACATGCTGTTAAGAATGATTTGGAGGGTCTGTCAACCATAGACGGAAGCAGAGACCTCTACTTTCACAGCGGAGCGGCAGGAGATCATCCCGCATGGGGGACAAGATGCTTTAATTACGGCAAGGAGGAGACAATAAGATTTTTGCTTTCAAACTGTAAGTTCTGGCTTCAGGAATACCACTTAGACGGATTCAGGTTTGATGGCATAACAAGTATGCTGTACAAGGACCACGGCCTTGAACGCAATTTTACAGGCTATAACGATTACTTTACATCTAACACAGATACAGACGCTTACACATACCTATCTTTGGCCAATTCGCTAATAAAAGAGATAAAGCCGCACGCAATAACCATAGCTGAGGATATGAGCGGAATGCCCGGTCTTGCAGCTCCGGTTGCAGAGGGGGGAACCGGATTTGATTACAGATTGGCAATGGGTGTGCCGGATCACTGGATTAAATGGATTAAGGAGCTTCCCGACGAATGCTGGAATGTGGGGGAGATGTGGTACCAGCTTACCAACAAACGGGCAGATGAGAAGACCATTAGTTATGCAGAGTCTCATGACCAGGCACTTGTTGGCGACAAGACAATAATATTCAGACTGTTGGATTCTCTCATGTATACAGAGATGGAGAAAAGTTCCACAGATATGAGGATAGACAGAGGCGTTGCCCTGCACAAGATGATAAGACTTGTTACCTTGGCAACTTGCGGAGGCGGCTATCTTACATTTATGGGAAACGAGTTTGGACATCCGGAATGGATAGACTTTCCGCGCCAAGGGAACGGTTGGTCGTACAAGTATGCAACAAGAAAATGGAGCTTGGCAGACAACAACCTGTTAAGATACAGCTCACTCCTGCAGTTTGAGAAGAATATGATAAAGCTGTTTAAGGAGAACGACATTCTCAAATACCGGCCTGTTTCCATTTACAATGATGTGGAAAAACAGGTAATGGCCTTTAAACGGGGAGACTATATTTTTGTGTTTAATTTCAGCCCTTTGAAATCATATACAGACTACACTTTATATGGAATAAAAGATGGAGATTACAGAGTTGTGTTAGACACAGATTGGAAAGAGTTCGGCGGTTTTGAAAGGAACAACAGAGATTTCAAATATAAAGTTTCAAATGGAAAATTTGAGATATATGTTCCAAGCCGTTGCGGATTGGTTTACAAAATGTAAAATTATTGTTAATAATTAATATTATCTTTGGTGAAAGAATTATCTTTGAACCAAAGTTTCTATATAATAACGTATTATAAACAGAAAGGGTATCAGATGGCATATTTGGAATTCAATAAAGAGGAGTTGGTAAATTTGGAATACTCGCTAAAGAGAGAGATTCTGCTTAGTAACAGAGCCGGAGGATATGTAAACACAACAATCGTTGGTTGTAACACTCGTAAATATCATGGTTTGTTGGTTGTGCCCATAGATAATTTTAACGGAGAGAAGCATATTCTGCTCTCTACCGTACATGAATCGTTGGTACAACATGACAAAGTATTCAACCTTGGTATAAACAGCTATGGTGATATATATGATCCCAAAGGTCACAAATATATTGTGGACTTTGAGATGAATTACGCCTCTACCATAACATATAGGGTTGGCGGTATGCTCTTCTCAAAGACAATCCTTTTCCTACGGGACAGAGAGGAGGTTTTTATAAAATACACACTCATAGATGCTCATTCTGCAACAAAGTTGAGGATAAAACCGTTTTTAGCATTCAGAAACATACATGCCCTTACTCATGCCAATACAGATGCTAATGTAAAGTATGAGGTTTTGGATAATGGAGTAGGATTCAGACTATATGACGGATTTCCGCAACTCTCACTTCAACTTAACAAAAAGAACGAGTGGATAGCATCACCGGACTGGTATAAGAATATAGTCTATAAAGAGGAGGCAAGACGAGGTTTTGAATGTTGTGAAGATCTGTTTGTCCCGGGCTATTTTGAGCTTCCTATAAAGAAAGGGGAGTCTATAATATTCTCCGCCTCTACAGCCATTGAAAAGCCAATGGGCTTTAAGGCAAGGTTTGAAAGTGAGGTTATAAAGAGAGACAATACAAGAGTGAACTATGAGGCATGCCTTAAATTGGCCGCCAAACAGTTTATCATAAAGAGAAACGGCAATTATGAGATCTGTTCCGGTTATTCATGGTGTTATGAAAATTTGAGGACATCGTTTATAGCATTGCCGGGGCTTACCATCTATAATGACGGAGATGGAGATAGGTTTGAGACTATATTGGACAATATGCTCTCAAGGGTGAAAGGGCTGTTGCTGCATTATGAAAAGGCTCCGGATATACCGTTATGGTATGTGAGGTGTGTCCAGGAGTTTCTCAAATGGGGAGGTGCACAGAAAGAGTTCAACCGTAAAAAGGCAGTATCAAAATACCTCCCTTTATGCAAGGAGATAGTTGACAGTTACCTTAACGGAGTTTACGGAAATACCAGGGTAACCGAGCAGGGGATGCTGTGGTCAGAAGAGAAGAATGTTGCTCTATCATGGATGAGCGCCTATAATGCAGGAAAGCCTGTTACGGAGAGACCTGGACTTAAAGTGGAGGTTAATGCTCTATGGTATAATGCATTAAAATTTGTAGAGACGGAGCTGAAATTGAAAAACGGCCCTGTAGTGGAGACTGCGGAGAAGATAGAGGAGAACTTTACGGAGCTATTCTATGATAAAGAAAGGAAGCAGTTATATGACTACATCTACACAGACGGGGTACATTTCGATACCAGACCAAACCAGCTTATAGCGGTATCGCTGCCTTATTCGCCATTAGATGAGGTGATAAAAATAGAGGTGTTGAGAAAGGTAGACAAAGAGCTTCTTACGGTGAGGGGCATAAGGACACTTTCACCAAAGAACCCTGTCTACAAAGGAGTTTATGAAGGGGACCAGACAAGCAGGGATTTAGCACATCATAACGGATGTACCTTCCCATGGCTTTTGGGATGTTACGTAGATGCCAAGATAATGATAGAGGGGGCAAAATTTGTTAAAAAGGGGAAACAACTGTTGGGAGCTTTTGAAGAGGATATAAATATTCACGGAATAGGCTCGGTTGCAGAGATATATGATGGAGACCCTTCTCATTCCCCTCATGGATGTATCTCCTCTGCAGCAAGTGTGGCGGAGATTATAAGAGGGGAGTGGCTGTTGGATAATGTTAAAAAACTAAAAAACAGATAGTATGAGAGTATTGATGTTCGGTTGGGAGTTTCCGCCTAATATTGCAGGCGGTTTGGGAACAGCCTGTTACGGCCTTACCAAAGGTTTGGCCAAGAACGGGGTGGACATTCTGTTTGTAATGCCTGCGGCATCAGGCAAAGAGGATCAGAGTGCTGTAAAGATCATTAATGCCAGCGATGTTGAGATAGAGGAGATGATATCCCGGACACATTCCGGTTCTCAGGTAAAGGGGGGGAGTACTACAGAGACAGACTCCTTTTTTGAGAGGGTTAATTTCCTAAAGGTTGACTCCTCACTCGTTCCGTATGTAGATCCATCTGTTATAGTGGAGAGCAAAAAGAGAGGAGTTGAGAGAAGCCGTACTTTTGAGACAAAGGAGAGTGAGGCAAGATGGTGGAAAGACTTTAAGGTAAACTATGGCGGTAAGTACAAGTTCAGTGGAAAATACGGTGCCAATCTTATGGAGGAGGTGAGCCGTTATGCCATGGTAGCCGCTACTATTGCCAATGAGAACAGTTTTGATGTAATACATGCCCATGACTGGCTTACATACCCGGCAGGAATAGCGGCAAAAAGGGTATCCGGGAAACCGTTAGTTATTCATGTTCATGCTACCGAGTTCGACAGAAGCGGAGAGAATGTGAATACCATTACCTACGGTATTGAACGTATGGGTATGATGGAGGCAGACAAGATCATTACCGTAAGTAATCTTACAAGAAATATAGTAATAAATAAATACGGCATAGATCCGTCTAAGGTTGTTACTGTTCATAACGCCGTAGATTTTAAGGAGACTGCACCATACGAAATAAAGAGAGGGGTTGATGAAAAGATTGTAACATTTTTAGGCAGGATAACATTCCAGAAAGGTCCAGGATATTTTATAGAGGCTGCTGCAAAGGTGCTTAAGAGATGCGACAATGTGCGGTTTGTAATGGCAGGTAATGGAGACCTCCTTAACAGGTCTATAAGACGTGTAGCCAAATTGGGCATTGCAGACAGATTCCACTTTACAGGATTCCTTAAGGGGGATGACGTAAAGAGGATGTTTGCATATTCAGATGTATATGTGATGCCGTCTGTTTCCGAGCCGTTTGGCATTTCGCCGTTGGAGGCTATGAAATCCAATGTTCCGGTTATCATCTCCAAGCAATCCGGTGTAGCGGAGGTGCTTAAATATGCAATTAAGATAGATTTCTGGGATATAGATGCAATGGCAGACTCAATATATGCACTGCTTAACTATCCGGCTCTGTCTCACATGAGTACGGAATACGGAATGAAGGAGGTAAACGCATTAAAATGGGAGAACGCGGCCAAAAAGATTAAAGCGGTTTACGAGTCGGTAGCGGGTGCATGACAGACTGCAAAGCAAGCTACCTAAAATTATTGTTTATCGGGAAGAAAAAAATTTAACTATGGATAAATCATTATGTTTGTATTTTCAGGTGCATCAGCCTGACAGATTGAGACTATACAGGTTCTTTGATATTGGCAACGACTCTCATTACTATGATGATTTTGCCAACAGGGCAATAATGAACAGGGTTGCACAGAGGTGCTATCTGCCTATGAATGCACTGCTGTTGGAGTTGATAGAGCAATATAAGGGGGATTTTAAGGTCTCTTTTTCAATAACAGGTGGGGCAATAGAGCAGTTTAGGGAGTATGCTCCTGAGGTGTTGGACAGCTTTAAAAAATTAGCCAAGACCGGTTGTGTTGAATTTTTGGCCGAGACCTCTTCTCATTCATTGGCATCGCTCAAGTCCGAGACAGAGTTTGTGCGTCAGATTAAGGAGCAGGAGAAGCTGATTGTAAAGTATTTTGGAAAGAAACCTACAGCGTTCAGGAATACGGAGCTTATCTATTCAGACAAGATTGGGGAGACAGTTGCGTCATTAGGATATAACGTAATGCTTACAGAGGGGGCAAGGCACATATTAGGATGGAAGAGCCCTAACTATGTCTATACCAACTGCATAAATCCAAGGCTCAAGCTTTTGCTAAGGAACTTTGAACTTAGTGATGACATTTCGTTCAGATTCTCGGACAGGAGTTCGTCGCTGTGGCCCCTTACTGCAGAGAAATTTACAAGCCTGCTTGCAGACAACTGCAAGAGCAGCGATGTTGTGAATATCTTTATGGACTACGAGACATTTGGCGAGCATCAGAATGCCTCTTCAGGCATCTTTGATTTTATGCGTGCGCTTCCGGCAGCCGTGCTCAAGTATACAGACATAAAGTTCAATACACCGTCTCAGGCAGCTGAATATCACCAGCCTGTAGCTCCGCTGTATGTACCTTTCCCTATCTCGTGGGCAGATGAGGAGAGGGATACAAGCGCGTGGTTGGGAAACGAATTGCAGAACGAAGCATTCACAAAGCTGTATTCTGTAGAGAATGATGTATATAAGATTGCAGACAAGAAGTTGATAGCAGATTTCAGAAAACTCCAGGAGAGCGATCACTTTTACTATATGTGTACCAAATTCTTCTCGGACGGTGCGGTACATAAATATTTTAATCCGTACGACACGCCGTACGAGGCATTCATCAACTATATGAATGTATTGAGCGACTTTCTGCTCAGAGTTAAGAAAAAGAAGGAAAGGTTGAATAAAACAGTTAAAGAGAAATGAGTTTGGAAAAGAGACCCGACTACCTTTTTGAGGTAAGCTGGGAGGTTTGTAACAAGATAGGCGGAATTCATACCGTAATAGCAACAAAAGCATATAATTTAAGTACAGAATATGGTGATAGCCACATACTTATAGGTCCTGACGTTTGGAGGGACACAGATAATAACCCCGAGTTCGAAGAGGATGAGCTTCTTTTCAAGAGCTGGAGGATGCAGGCTGCAGAGGAGGGCTTAAGGGTAAGGTTAGGACGCTGGATGACAAATGGCAGGCCGATAGTCATTTTGGTAGACTTTACGCAGTTTATAGAGAAGAAAAATGATATATTTACCGAACTTTGGAAAAGATTCTCGTTAGATTCGTTGAGCGGAGGATGGGACTATACGGAGCCGGCCCTTTTCGGATATGCTTCGGGCAAGGTTATAGAGAGCTTTGTAAAGTTCAATCTGCATTCGCACAATAAGGTGGTTGCCCAGTTCCACGAATGGATGACGGGTGCCGGCATATTGTACCTTAAGCAGCAGAACCTCTCAATAGCCACAGTATTTACCACTCATGCAACAGTTGTGGGCAGGTGTTTGGCATGCAATAACCTCCCGCTGTACGACAATATGGCTTCATATAACGGAGATGAGAAGGCTGCACAGTTTAATGTTACCGCAAAGCATTCGTTAGAGAAGGTGTCGGCAGCAAATGCAGACATTTTTACCACGGTGAGCAACATTACGGCAAAAGAGTGCAGGCAGTTCCTTGGCAAGGCTGTAGATATCATTACACCAAACGGTTTTGATCCTACTTTTCTTCCCGACAATAAAGAATTATGGGATAAAAAACGTATTGCGGCAAGAGAGAAAATGTTGGAGGTAGCTTCTGCCATGCACGGAAAGAGCTATGACAAAGATACCTGTATAATAGGCATAAGCGGACGCTACGAGTTCAAGAACAAGGGAATAGATATCTTTATTGATGCTTTGGGCAAACTTAAGGAGAACGGATATTCGGGAAAACAGATACTTGCCTGTATAATGATCCCTGCAGGGATAAACGGCCCCGATAAAGAGCTTGCCTTAAGATTAAAGGGTGAATCCAATGAGAATGGTATAATAAGCACAACACATATCCTCCAAGACCCGGAATACGACAGCATACTCGCGTATATAAAAAGACATAGCCTTGCAGAGAACAGTGCAGTGGATGTTATGTATGTACCGTCATATCTTAAGGGCGATGACGGTATTTTTGATATGCCGTACTACGATCTCCTTATAGGAATGGATCTTACGGCTTTCCCGTCATACTATGAGCCGTGGGGCTATACCCCGTTGGAGAGCCTTGCCTTTAAAGTTCCTACAATAACAACCTCTTTGGCGGGCTTTGGCCGGTGGGTTAAGGAGAACTATAAGGGAGACATTAAAGCAATAGAGATAATAGAGAGGAACGATGCCAACTATAATGCAGTGGTAGACGGTGTTGTAGGCAAGATTATAGATATTGTGGAACTTACGGAGCAGCAGAAGAGCGAATATGCAGACAATGCTTCCGATATATCAAAGGTTGCTCTATGGGCAAATAATATAAAATACTACAATGCGGCTTATGAGCGTGCAATGGAGAAGACACGGGCTATAAAGGGGCTGAATCCTGTTGGAAAGAAGGAGCCTGTCCAGACATTTTCAAGATTTAGATCCAATCTGCCCGAGTGGAAGTCATTTATTGTTAACAAGCATCTTCCCGACAGATTGAAAACGCTTGATACCCTTTCAAAGAACCTTTGGTGGTGCTGGAATCAGGAGGCTTTGGATCTCTTTAAGATGGCAGACCCCGACCTTTGGACAAAGTGCGGTTTTAACCCTATAGCACTGTTGGATTCAATAAGCCTTAAGCACTATAAGATATTATCTGAGAATAAAGAGTTTACAGATAAATTAGACAAGGTGTACTCAGACTTTACGGAGTATATGTCTATGCCTAAGGATAATAAGACACCTAATATCTCATACTTCTGTATGGAGTACGGTTTGGATACATCGCTTAAGATATATTCAGGAGGATTGGGTATTTTGGCGGGAGACTACCTAAAGGAGGCCAGCGATATGAATGTAAACATGACTGCTGTAGGCTTCCTCTACAAATATGGTTATTTTACACAGAAATTGTCGGGAAGAGGGGAACAGGAGGCATACTACGAGCCTCAGGATTTCTCCAAGACACCTGCTGTTCCATGTATGGATGGCGCCGGCAATTGGGTAACAGTATCTGTTGCTTTTCCGGGCAGAAATGTCTATGCAAGGGTATGGAGAGTTGAGGTTGGCCGTGTAAACCTGTACCTTTTGGATACAGACTTTGAGGATAATCAGCCGGAGGACAGATCAATATCGCACCAGCTGTACGGCGGAGACTGGGAGAACAGGCTCAAACAGGAGCTTATACTTGGTATTGGAGGTATAAGGGCGTTGAGAGCATTGGGGGTAAACTCGGAGGTTTATCATTGTAATGAGGGGCATGCGGCGTTTATAGGGATGGAGAGATTGAGAGAGTATGTCCAGAATGATAATCTCTCTTTCAATGAGGCTGTTGAGGTTGTAAGGAGTACATCCTTGTTTACAACTCACACACCTGTTCCTGCCGGCCATGATGCATTCAGTACAGATATGCTGAGAAAATATATACCTCATTATGCAGGTAGATTAAAGATAGATTGGGAGACACTGCTAAGTCTTGGTATGATAAACCCATACGATGCAAACGAAAAATTCTCGATGAGTCATCTTGCGGCAAACCTTTCACAAGATGTGAACGGTGTGAGCTGGTTGCATGGAAAGGTGAGCCAGGATATATTTGCCAATATGTGGCCCGGGTACCTTCCGGAAGAACTGAATGTTGGCTATGTTACCAACGGAGTGCATTATCAGACCTGGACTGCAAAAGAGTGGAAAGAGGTACATGCAAGGGTGTTTGGCAAGGAGTTCAGCTCCCATCATTATGACAAGAGCTGTTTCCAGGGAATAAGGACAGTAGGGGAGGAGGAGATCTGGTCTATAAGAAAGTCGCTTAAGACCAAACTTATAAGAAAAGTAAAAGAGATACTCTCAAATCCATCCGCTACAAACCACTATTCACCAAAGGATATTGTAAAGATTAAAGAGACTTTAAGGGACGATATTCTTACAATAGGATTTGCAAGACGTTTTGCAACATATAAACGTGCATATCTGCTCTTTAGAGATTTAGACAGACTTAACGATATAGTAAATAATCCAAAACATCCTGTTCAGTTCTTGTTTGCGGGAAAGGCGCATCCGGCAGATAAGGCAGGTCAGGATCTTATAAAACATATTGTTGAGGTGTCAAAGATGCCGCAGTTCATTGGAAAGATAGTATTCATCCCTAACTACGATATTACCATTGCCAAAATGCTTGTACAAGGGGTTGATATATGGATGAACACACCTACAAGACCGTTGGAGGCATCAGGTACAAGCGGTGAAAAGGCAACAATGAACGGCGTAATGCACTTCTCTGTGTTAGACGGCTGGTGGGTAGAAGGCTATAAAGAGGGTGCAGGCTGGGCTTTGCCTATGGAGCGTACATACACAGACCAGAATTTCCAGGATGAGCTGGATGCTGCAACAATATACAACATTATTGAAGATGAGATTGCTCCGCGTTACTACGATGTAGACAGAAGAGGTATCTCTCATGAGTGGATAGAGACAATAAAGAACTGTGTGGCCGAGGTTGCATGCAACTTTACAACCAACAGGATGATGGAGGACTACATCCGCCAATATTATCTGCCGCTTGCCGACAGAGGGGCCAAGATTGTTGCAAATGATTTTGAGATGGCGAGAGATATAGCTCAATGGAAGAAAAAGATGAGAAGGGCATGGGACGGCATTGAGATTATGGGATACTCTAAATTAAGCAATCTGTCCGGAGCGCTGCTTATAGGAAAAGATTATGAATCTGAGGTGACACTTAATCTTGGAGATATAGAGCCTCAGAACATAGGTTTGGAGATAGTTCTTGTACAGAATGAGAAGGATAGGCTCAGCGTTAAGCAGAGAGCTGAGTTTACCCCAAAGGAGTGCAACAGGGGGATTGCCACATACGTTTGTAAATTAACGCCAGAGGCTACCGGTACATATATGGGATGCTGCAGAATGTATGCAAAGAATCCTCTTATGGCTCACAGACAGGATTTTGAATTGGTGAGATGGTTGTAGCGGCTACAGGTTTTTTTGACGGTGTACACAAAGGGCACAGAAAGGTCTTGGGTACACTATGTGAAATTGCTCGCAGGGAGGGGAAAAAGAGTGCGGTTGTCACCTTTTGGCCTCACCCGAGGAGCGTTTTGCAACAGGGCGCAGATAATTTGCGGTTGCTTAATTCTTTGGAGGAGAAAAAGGAACTCATAAGGCAGTCCGGTGTGGACGAGTTTTTTGTATTGCCGTTCAGCAGGGAGTTCAGCAAGTTGTCAAGCAGGGAGTTTGTTGCTGAATATTTGAGAGACAAGTTTGCGGTCTCTACCCTTATAATAGGTTATGACCACAGAATGGGGCATAGCAGCAGCGAAACGCAGGAAGACTTTATAAAGATGGCGGCAGAGGAGAGGGTAAAGGTTGTAAGGGTATCGGAATTCATAGAGGGTGATCTAACGGTTAGTTCTACCAAGATAAGAAATTATTTGGTGTCTGGAGAATTGGCCAAAGCCAATGATTTTTTG
>UQWT01000031.1 GCA_900544815.1 uncultured Bacteroidales bacterium
ATTGGGCGAGAGAAAGAACAATATATCAGATCCTGTATACAAAAAATATCTTGATGTATGCAAGGCCCTTGCAACAGAATTAAGAAGCAATTAATTGACTGAAACCAATAATACTTAAAGAATTATGTCTAAAAACGGAAAAAGATATGGCGTTTGCGAGAATTTTGACAATTGCAGCAATGCCAAAAGCAGAAAGGTTATAGAGTTGGATGAATTGGATGATTTTATTTGTCCCGAGTGTCACTCAGAACTCCATGAGATTAAGAAAGAGGGTGGCATAAAGCCCAAGTTAATTATAATTATTGCAGCATTGGTGGTTCTGTTAGGTGGTGGCGGAGCTGCTGCTTACCTGCTCTATTTTAATCAACCAAAGGTAAAGGAGATCTGTTTGAACAAGACAAAGGCAGAGATAGAATTACCGGAAGGCTTCTTCTCTTTCCTTTATGATACATTGACTGTAACTTCAAATCCAAAGATAGATGATGCCAAGTATGTATGGAGCAGCAGCAATGAAGAGTTGGCATCTGTAACAGATGGAGTGGTGGCTATTAAAGATGGAAATGGAGAGGTAACTATAAGGGTTGCATTGGCAGATAATCCTCAGATAAAGGATTCATGTGTATATACCATAACCTACCAGCCAAGCGATAGCTATGATGAAGAGTCTGATCTTGATGAAACGGAGGAAGATGGTAGTGTGTCTAAAGAAGAACTGTTAAACACTCCCGGAAAAGTTGATTTAGGGTATGCCATATATGATGGACCAAGAAAGAATGGCAAACCAAACGGAATGGGAGGAACTGTAACATTCAAAAGGGCATACTCCATAGATCTTAAAAAGGCTCCTGCAGAGTATGTAAATGTCTATAAAGGAGACAAAATTGTGAATGCCAAGTTTATAGACGGCAGGTTAGTGCAGGGCGAGATTCATTTTACAGACGGAACCCGTAGATGGATTAATATCTGATGGACAAAGTGAAATTATACGTATGCATGTTACTCTATATTGCAACCACAATGTGGAGTGGCCTGCATGCGCATAATGACTATAAGACAGACTTGCTGAATAAGATTTCTGCCTGCATGAAAATGCATGATACCATTGTAAGTATGCCAAACGGTGAATATTATGGCAAATTGAAATATGGCAATAAACCTCTTACCGTAATCATAGACAACGGTGTTGTAGAGCATATAGGTTATATGATTTTTACAAAGTGTCAGAGAGATGGTTTGAGGTCTCCTGTGTGCAATTTTATAGAGAGGTACCTTTTAGAGTCATCTTTACCACTCAAAAAAGAAAAAAATATAAACACACAGATGCACGAGGATGATGTTCATTTCAATAGCGGGAAAATGGCGGATTTGTACCATTTAATGCAAGATACCTCCAATGCCATTAGCGTAAAGTTGTTGGATGGCAGAAGGTATGAGCTGAGGTGGTATAATTTGACCGGTGATGTATGTTCGCTTGACTTTCCGGTTGACTATAGTCTCTTAAATGGGAGTGAATTGCTTGAAAATGAGAGACGATTGGAGAAGTTTCTTTTACATCCCGTGAGTATTGGTGGTAAAAAGGATAGTTTGGAGATTAAGAGGGATTATCTTTTGGCAACATGGCAGAACAATTATTTTATCCTTCCAGGAAAATCCTATTATACCGATGCGCTTACATCAAACAGGTATTACGAAAAGGATGATTCGATAGGAAGCTACAGATTGGTATATAATACTAAATATCCTCAAGAGAGTATAGCTAATCTACTTACAACGGCAGAGATAGAGAATGATTTTTTGCTTGATGTGAAATTCGTAAAATACGGTGGAGCAGGCAGTAGGATATCTGTGCCTTTGAACAGCTGGGTGCAATACTGTATTAAGAGTGGATGCGAGCCGTTTTTTGGCATAATTTCATATGATGGCAATGTTGCCGAGTGTGAGGTGATAATGAGAAATGAGGCTATGGGGTATAACCATATTATGAGGGTAACCTTTGACGTTTCGCTTCTTGAGGCAAGAGAGGGCTTAATAAAAGCCAGATTAAACAGTTATGTTCCATCTGGAAATATAAAGTTTTTATTTGAAGAATTGAATAAGTGATTTACAATATGATAAAGAGATTTTTTTTACTTGTTTTTGGGCTTGTTATAACAATTACGCTTTGTGCGCAGCAGTCCGATTCCAAAAAGATTAACTCTATAAAACGAAATCCTTCATACCTGTATGCCGAGGCTACAATGGAGACAGAGGAGGAGGCATTCAATACTGCTAAAGAGGCACTTATGACCTATATTCAGGAGTATATAGATAGCAAGAAGTCTCTCAGTAATGCAAACAGCGTTATTGTAAAGGATATTGCAAACAGGTGTGAGAGAATGCAGATGATGAGAGGCGATATGTACAGGGTGTTGGTATATGTTAAGAAGAATGATATTATTCCTGCAGCCAATAGTGAAACAATAGACCGTCCAAATTCAGCCGTTGTTAAGGATACAATTGTTGCTGTTAAGGCAGATACTACAGCATTGAAACAGGCAGATACGATGGCCGTTAACGCTGTTGCTGTGGACGATGGCCTGCCAACGGTAAATGAGATTAATAACAAGCCTAACGTATTTGGTAATAATAGTGAGGAGAAAGAGGCAGTTGAACAAAATATGGTAGAGACAGCTGCAAAGTTGGAAATAGCATGGCAGCAACGGGTGATAGATGAATTGCTTGAGGCTTCGTCACTGACAGAGGCTAAAGCTATGCTTAACAGATTTAAAGCAGAATTCAAGGTAAAACGGTACGGGAGTTACAACGAGTGTAAGAATATAGGTGAGTCTTTCTGGTTGATAGTAGAGAACGGAGGTGGTTCTGTAAAGGCTATTTTGGGGCCCGGTGCAGATGAAAGGACAAATTTTAAGACTATGATAAAGGACAGACTCGGAAATTATTCCGGTTATGATGCTATATGGTTTACACTTGCTAAATAATTAATGACATGAAGAAATTATTGATTTTTATCTTATTGATTGGTGGTGTTTTAAGATTATCTGCTCAAGATAATGTTGCTTTTGAGTTTTCGGATGGAATAGATAATATTTCTCTTAAAAGCAAGATGGAGAGACAAGTTGCAGCATTGCTCACAGCAATTAACAGTGCAGAGAGTTCAAACGGTAATATAAATTATAGAGGGATTGATATAGACAATCTTGCTACCCAGAGTATAGGTATGCTTTGGAACAATACCCACTTCCGTACGGTAGATGATGATATTGTTGAGCATTGCCTGCAGCTTAGGCGTGGAAACGGTTCTTTAAAGGGATATCAGGTGAGAAATATTGCTATTGAGATGAAGCCTGTAAGCAGTGCGTACAATGATGACCTTAATCAGGAGGTATGTATTGATTTTGATACAAACGGCAGAATTACAGACTTTAATATAACAATGGGCATAAGGCAGTATTCAAGATTGATGAAAGAGGGGATAGATTTGGATGATATGGACAAGCGTATGCAGATCATTCATTATGTAGAGCAGTTCAGAACGGCTTACAACCAGAAAGATATTAAATTTATGGAGAATATCTTTAGTGATGATGCACTCATAATAACAGGTAAGGTAACAAGACGTGTTCCATCTGAGGTTGGATTCAGCACTCCAAAAGTTGAGTATAATGTACAGGGTAAACAGCAGTACCTTTCAAATCTTAGAGCTGTGTTTGCAAAACAGGGATATATTAATGTAAAGTTTGATGATATAAGGGTTAAGAGGCATGGTTCAAAGCCTAATTATTATGGTGTTACATTAATTCAGAGGTGGAATTCATCTACATATAGTGATAAGGGTATTGTATTCTTGGTGTGGGATTTTACAGATGAGGATGCTCCAAAGATTCATGTTAGAACTTGGCAGCCTACAGAGGTGGATGATAATGATATATTCACTCTAAAGGATTTTAAACTTCCATAGTTATGAGTTTGAATGTGAAAAGATTAGTTCTGTGTGCTATTTTGTCTTTCATCTCATTAAACCTTTTTTCTCAGGAGCTTAAGGTAAAGGAGTTTTATAAAGATGACAGTGCCATAGATGCCATAAAGTTTCAGGTAAAGGATGCCAACGGAGATCCCACGGCACTTATTAAGGTTGGTTTAACCGTAGGTGATGCCATTTTTGAGGGGGACATATTAAAAAGTGAGTATAAGGATGGTGAGTATTGGATATATGTGGTGGATGGTGCCTGTTGGCTTAACATTAAGACCAAGAGATACCTGCCGTTAAGGTATGAGTTCGAACCTGTGGATGCTAACTGCACGTACATAATGCAGATAGAGAAACCCATGGTGGCATACGATGGTCCAACAGGAACGGTTGTCATTTCCGGTAATGTTAAGGATGCAGATGTATATATAGATGGGGAGAAGATGAGCAGTATTGTACCGTATGAATATGTTGGCCCCGAGGGGGAACATATAGTGGAACTTAAGGCCGCGGGGTATAATGCAGAACGTAGTAAGATAAATGTGGAGCTAAATAAGAAATTAAGCCATTATGTTACTATGCACAATGAAGGTACATTTTCCCTAAACGGAATATCATACGAGATGGTTAGGGTTGAAGGTGGTTCTTTCTTTATGGGTTCTTCATCCGATAACAATAAAAAGAACACTTTTAGTTATGAGAAGCCGGTTCATGAGGTTACCCTTAGAAGTTTCTCAATTGGAAAAACAGAGGTTACACAGGCTCTTTGGGTTGAGGTAATGGGAAGCAACCCTTCTGTACATGTTGGAGAAAATCTGCCTGTTGAGAATGTTACTTGGAAAGATTGCATGGAGTTTATAACCAAACTTAATGAGAGGACAGGATTGCACTTCAGGTTGCCTACCGAGGCCGAATGGGAGTATGCAGCCAGAGGCAGGGGAATGAGTGATGCAGATGGGTATGCCGGTAACGGTTCGCTATCTAAGGTCGCTCATGTGGGGCCATTCACTATTGGTGTAGGGCTTAAGCAGGCCAATCAATTAGGTCTGCATGATATGAGCGGAAATGTGGCTGAGTGGTGCTCCGATTGGCTTGGTAAATATACATCTGCAAAGGTATTAAATCCAACAGGAGCTGCCATGGGGGTAAGAAAAGTGGTACGCGGCGGTGCATGCAACAATGAAGAGTGGTTTTTAAGAACGGCTTACAGAGGTAGTGAAAAACCAAGTGAATCTTCACCATTTATAGGGCTAAGATTAGCACATGATATTTAAAATTTAATTTAAAAACTTTTTTATTATGAGAAAAACTATCATTTCAGTGGTTATGATGCTTTTTGCTGCATCAACGTTATTTGCGCAAAGCAGTGAAAAGACAAATGTGTGTGTTGATCAGTTTACCTATAGTACCAATATAGGGACTAACTGGGTAGAACATCTAAGGAACTGTATCATAGAGGGACTAACCCAGCAAAGCAGGCTTAATATGATAGACATCAAAACATTTGGAGAACTTCCGTCTGCAGAGAATGATAAATTCGCAAAACTTTCCGAGGGTGGTGTTGAGATTGTTGTGAAAGGCCATTTTACATCGTTGGATGTTAAAAGTGTTACTAAAGATGGCAAGGTTACATATGAGACAGAGATAAACTACACACTTAAAGTAGTTGATGCCCAGTCTGGTCAGATTACTGCCACTCAAAACTTTAAACATTCCGGTTCTGCTGAGACAAAGGAGAAATCTATCACAGATTCGTTCACCCTGTCAGCAGATGACATGAAGAGATTTGTTAATCAAAACTTTAAAATTACCGGCATTGTAAAGACATTGGATCAGGTGGATAATAAGAAGGGAGCCAAGACTCTATATATTACAGCCGGCAGCAATGCGGGTGTTGAGAGCGGCCAGCCTTTTGAAGTTTTTCAGGAGGTAGAGATGGCAGGTGAGATGATTAGCAAAAAGATAGGGGAAATAAAGGTTAAGGATGTTTTAAGCGGTACTCTTTCTCTTTGCAACGTTAACAAAGGTGGTAAAGAGATTCAGAAAGCATTTGAGAGCGGTGTAAAACTAACTGTAGTGTCAAGACCACAAAAGTTTGACCCCAGTAATCCTTTTGGAATGTTAGGTTTATAGACAAATTTATGTGGAGTAGGATTATATTATTTATAGTTTCCATCTCATTTGTTTATTCTGCATCGGCTCAACAGTACGAAGGTTCTGCTGAGCTGATGGAGATAAATGAGTAGACAGCCATCTTTAAGGTTGAAAGCTATGCAGATAAGAAGGATGATGTTATAGAGGTTGCAAAAAAGACCCTTATATACAAGCTCCTTTACGAGGGTGTTGAGGACTTTTATGATGGCAAGATGTTAAAGGAGACAGACAGAAGCCAATATTATCTTGATAATTTTTTTAAAGGTGGTAATAAGGCACCATACAATGCATTCATAGATGGTGCGCAGTTAGAGGGGGATGTAGAGAATCTGCCTTCAGGTAGCTATAAAGGAACTGTTAATGTTGTTCTAAAGTACTCATTTCTTTTTAGTACATTAAGAACCAATAAAATAATGATAGATCCAAACGAAAAAGAGGTTGAGAACCAACCTGCCCAAAAGAAAAAGACCTTTAAAATAAACAGGTAGAAAAATAACTTAAAAACTACATTTTAAGCTATGCGAAGCGTATTGTTGTTGCCCAACGGTGCGCTTTTTTAATAATTTTCCTGTGTATTTTTTTAGGATTACTTAATACTGAATCCAAAATGCTCATAGATTGAGCAAAACTATGGGTAAAATTGCACAATTGTTGAGCAATTTTTACAATAAAGACCATATAAGAGGATAATTGGATGAAAGATACAACATCCTTAGTCTGGAAACAGCGCATATTTTTCGCGTATATCCTTTATCCTTAGCTGAATATTGGCAATTCCCCTATAGTAGTTTTCAGCTATGGAGTAACAGATATCAACAGGGTTACCGGCCTGCATATGCTCAAAATGTTCAGATTTGTTAAATGCAATGGCAGAGATATGTCTGTAAGGCTCATCCTCCTGAATAAGTTCAAGTTTAAGATGCCCGTTGTCGCTGCCAACCTTGCGGCCGTTGCCGTTGTCGTAGACATTCTCGGTTAAAAAGACAGGAGAGAGATTCCCGGGTCCAAAAGGCTGGAACTGCTTTAATATTCTAAAGAATTTTGGTGTTATCTGCTTGAAATCCAAATAGGAATCTATGTTTACAATTGGGGTGAGTATCTTTTTATTGATTTTGGCCTTTACTATAGCTTCGAACTTCTCCTCAAAAGCCTTTAGGTTCTCCTCCTTTAAGGTAAGGCCGGCTGCATATATATGACCCCCAAAGTTTTCAAGAAGATCAGAACACTCCTCTATGGCCTCATATAGATCAAATCCCGGAACACTGCGGGCAGAACCTGTAACAAACCCGTTGGAATTGGTAAGAACAATTGTGGGCTTGTAGTATGCTTCAACCAAACGGCTGGCTACAATACCAACTACCCCCTTATGCCACTGCGAGTTATACACAACAGTAGAGCTCTTCTCATCAAAGCCGGGTTCTTCACGCACCATTCTTAGAGCTTCGTATGTTATCTCTCTGTCTACATTCTTACGTTCATTGTTGTGAGCATTAATCGTTGCACCAATCTTTGCTGCATCCGCCTCATTCCTGGATGTAAGCAGATCCACGGCAGTCCTTCCACTCTCCATCCTTCCTGCAGCATTAATTCTTGGACCAATCTTAAAGACTATATCATCTATGGTAATCCTATGCTTCTCCAAACCTGCCAATTTAATCATTGAGAGTAGGCCGTTACGCGGAGACTCGTTTATCTGCTGAAGTCCAAAATGGGCAAGCACTCTGTTCTCTCCGGTAACAGAGACCAAATCCGCGGCAATACTAACAGCAACCAAATCCAACAGGCTCTTTATATCATCAAATGGGATTCCATATCTGAGAGAATATGCCTGAACAAGTTTGAATCCTACTCCGCATCCCGACAAATCATTGAAAGGATAGGAACAGTCGCTCTGTTTAGGGTCCAAGATGGCCACTGCAGCCGGAAGTTCCTCGTCGGGAAGATGATGATCACAAATAATGAAATCTATCCCCTTTCCTGCAGCATACTGCACCTTCTCAACCGCTTTTATTCCACAGTCTAAGGTGATTATCAAGCTGTAGCCGTTCTCGGCCGCCCAATCTATCCCTTTGTATGAAACACCGTACCCCTCATCGTATCTGTCGGGAATATAATACTCAACATTAGGATCTATCTCGCGCAAGAAAGAGTATACAAGTGCAACTGCTGTTGTGCCGTCTACATCATAATCACCGTAAACCATTATCTTCTCTTTGGTCTCTATGGCCTTACGCACGCGTGCCACAGCTTTCTCCATATCCTTCATAAGGAAAGGGTCGTGCAACATAGACAGGTCCGGGCGGAAAAAGACTCTTGCCTGCCCGTAACTGCATATGCCGCGCTGCACCAAAAGGTTGGCCAACACACAATCTACGCTAAGCTCCTGCGCCAATTTTCTAACCGTTGCAGGGTTGCCTGGCTCTTTAACAATCCACTTTCTGTCTACATTGTTCACTTGCATAACGCGCAAAGGTAATTATAATTTTGATTTTTTTGACGAAAACATATCAGTAGCAAAAAATAAAATGTGTAATTTTGCAACTTTGTGGGTAATATTTCGCTTCCCGACAAATTATGTGAATAAAAAAGAGACAAGATATGGAATTGAATTTAAACGAACAGGAACAGAACAGAAGAAAGGCGCTTGCTCAGATGAGAGAGCTTGGAATTGAGCCTTATCCCGCTCCGCTCTATCCAATTAACAGAACAACAAGAGAGATAAGGGAGGATTATGAGCCGGAGAAGCCCGGTTTTGAGGATGTCTGTATTGCCGGCAGGATAATGAGCCGCAGGATTATGGGTGCCGCTGCATTTATTGAGCTGATGGACGATACAGGCAGGATTCAGGTTTATGTAAAGAGAGACGAGATATGCCCCGGCGAGGACAAGACAATGTACAACACTGTGTTCAAGAAACTTTTGGACATTGGAGATATCATTGGAATAAAGGGTTATGCCTTTGTTACCCAGACAGGACAGAAATCTGTTCATGCAAAGGAGCTTACGGTATTGAGCAAATCTTTGAGGGTGCTTCCTATAGTTAAGGAGAAAGACGGAGAGGTGTTCGATGCCTTTGCAGATACAGAGCTCAGATACAGACAGCGTTATGTTGATCTTATAGTTAATCCAAGTGTTAGAGACACGTTTGTAAAGAGAGCTAAGATTATCTCTACAATGCGTCGCTTCTTTGACGATAAAGGTTATCTTGAGGTTGAAACACCTATTCTTCAGTCAATTCCGGGTGGAGCAACTGCAAGACCGTTTATAACGCACCATAACACATTGGATATTCCGCTTTATCTGCGTATAGCCAACGAGTTGTATCTTAAGAGACTTATAGTTGGCGGGTACAAAGGTGTTTACGAGTTTGGTAAGGACTTTAGGAATGAGGGAATGGACCGCACCCATAACCCCGAGTTTACCGTTATGGAGATATATGTGGCCTATAAAGATTACAACTGGATGATGGATTTTGTGGAGGAGATGCTTAAGACTGTCTGCATAGCCGTAAACGGTTCTACAAAGGCAATGGTTAGCGATGTTGAGGTAGATTACGGACAACCTTTCCGCAGACTTCCTATGCTTGAAGCCATTAAGGAGTATGCCGGTGTAGATGTAGAGGGTATGGATGAGGAGCAGTTGAGGGCAACCTGCAAAAAGTTGAATGTTGAGATAGATCCCTCATTTGGGGCAGGCAAACTTATAGATGCCATATTCGGTGAGTATTGCGAGAAGCACTTGGTACAGCCTACATTTATTACAGACTACCCTGTATCTATGTCTCCGCTTACAAAACGTCACAGGAATAACCCTAATCTTACAGAGCGCTTTGAACTGTTTGTATGCGGAAAAGAGTTGTGTAACGCATACTCCGAGCTTAACGACCCAATAGACCAGTTGGAGCGTTTCCAGGAGCAGCTAAGATTAAAGGATAAAGGAGACGATGAGGCAATGTTCATAGATATGGACTTCATACGCGCATTGGAATACGGTATGCCTCCAACATCCGGCATGGGTATAGGAATAGACAGACTTACAATGTTCATGACCAACAAGAACACTATCCAGGATGTATTGTTCTTCCCTCAGATGCGCCCGGAGGTTAAAGCCTCTGCCAAGCATGACAAAGAGTCCGAACAGGAGAAATAAGACAGCGGTGTTATTTGATAAAATAAATGCTGTTATTTGAACCGCTACGTTTAATGAACGTTTTTGAGATAACATCGGCACAAAACCCAAAGATTAAGAATGTTGTCTCCCTTTTGGAAAAATCAAAGGCCAGAAGGGAGCAGCATCTTTTTATAGCAGAGGGGGTACGGGAGATTACAGCCTGCCTCAATAATGGCTATAAAATAGACAGCCTGTTCCTTAATTGTGGTATTCACCGCACTCCGCAAGATTTTATCTCTCTGTTTCCATGCGAATTGCCTTTGGCTTGCAACGGACTGCCTCTATTTCTTTGTGCTCCGCACGTATATGCCAAAATCGCGTATAGAGAAAGCACAGAGGGTGTAGTGGCGATTGTTGAACAGAAAAATTTTTCTTTGCAGGATATTGTTCTAAAAGGGCGTACAGGAAAATCACCGTTTATTTTAGTAGTGGAGAGCGTTGAGAAGCCGGGAAACCTTGGAGCTCTTTTACGCACGGCAGATGCCTGTGGTGTTGATGCAGTATTGGTGTGTGATCCACTAACAGACCTTTACAATCCAAACCTTATTAGAGCCAGCCTTGGTTCATACTTTACCGTACCGGTTGTTGCCCTTTCCAACGATGAGGCGCTCAGGTGGCTCAAAGAGCGTGATATAAAGATTTTTACGGCCCAACTGCAGGACTCAAAGTGGTACTACGATACAGATTTCAGGCAAGGAACTGCAATAGTTATGGGTAGCGAGGCCAAAGGTCTTACCCCATTCTGGCGCAATGTGGCAGACGTCCATATAAAGATCCCAATGTTAGGCGAAATGGACTCGCTAAACGTCTCTGTCTCTGCCGGCGTACTGTTGTATGAGGTAGTACGGCAACGGTTTTCTGAGCAGTTGGATTTACACTAAGCAACATTTGCTTACAGCATTTACCCTCTCTGAATTTCCAGGAAAAGACAGCATGTTACGCTAAAACAGCTTTGCAAGTTCGGCAGTGAGTTGCGGAATGTTAAGGGTTGAACTGCAGAGTTCCATCTGTGATACCTCTTTGTAGCAGTTCTCACGTTTGGCAATAAGCTCCTCTATAAAAGCCATAAGCTCGTTCCCCTGTTTGCCCTGTAAGACGGGCCTTTTAGCGTTGTTTTTTGATAATCTTCTATACAGAGTCTCTTTGTTTGCTGTGAGATATACGCAGAATGTCTTCTCCTTTATGAGCTTTGCGGTAGGAGCATACGTAGGAGCACCGCCGCCTAACGATAGAACAAGATTGCTATGTTTTAAATGGCAGTCTGCACACTCAGGAACGCCGCTACAGCAGGAATATATCTTTAGAATCTCCTCCAATGCCCTTTTCTCCTCCTCCCTAAAAGCAGCCTCTCCGTTCAAAGCAAAAAACTCCCTTACAGAGATCCCAACCCTCTTCTCAATATATTCGTCCAAATCTATATAATCCGAATATACAAACGTAGCAAGATTACGCCCAACCGTACTCTTGCCACACCCCATAAATCCACATAAAGACAATATCATATCTTTTTACAAACTTAACTAAGCAGCAGCCTCTTTACATATCTCGTTAGAACAAGGTAGGATTATCATCATCATCACTGTCACCGCCAAACTCAACAACACTACCTGGCTCAAAACCTTTAGAGCCCTCATCCACCGCCTCTTTCTCTACTGTTGGAGACACCTCCTCGCTCTCCTTAACCAACGGCTCCCCAAACCTAACCTCCGCCACATCGTATGTAGTGAGCCTCTTCCCTTTTGCCTTATAACTCTTCTTCCCAATAAATTCCTCTCCGTCAACAACCTCATCCTCCCGTTTTGCATTCTTGCCTCCGAATTTAATAACAACAGACGGGTACTTGTTGTCGCTGATCTCAACAAGATAAGAACCCTCTGCATCCGAGATAAACGGTACAGGCAAATTGTCATTAGGCTCAAAAGAGAACCTCTTTAGGTAGAAACACTTAGACTCGTTGTCAAAATAGATGGCGCTCCATGTCTTCTCTGTGTATAACTTCTCAATTCTTAAAATATCCTCCTGATACCTGTTGCTAAGGTCAAAATTGGTGGTATAGAACGTTCCGTTCTTGCAGATAACCAATATGCGGTCATTTGTATGGAACTCTCCAAGAAATTCTCCTCTCTGATCCTCGTTAAGCCTGTTTATATCCGTATCAAACCATATAGGCTTGCCACCCAATGTGCTTACACCTTTAGATTTAAGCGTAATCTTATGTATAGGGTTCTTGGATAGTACATTACCCATTGAGTTCCTTCCTTTAATGGCAAGCGATGCAAAATCAAACTCAAATAACAGCTTCTTTAGTTTTGCCTTAGGCTTTAAGAATACTTTAAGCACCTCAGCCTCTGCGTTAGGGTTTGCGGAGAACCATATAACAACAGAGTCTGGCTTGCCTTGCGTTAAGTCGTACTCCTTGTCACGGGTCATACCTGTCGCCGCAAATCTCTTTACATAGAACTTGCCGCTCGAACCGTCCAATGAGATCTTGCCGTCCCTATAGACAACGTTGTAGATGGTGCGCTCGTCATTTTTGGTGTACACACCGGCGTAGATTATGTTTTTTCCAACGAATGCCTTACCGGTAACCCTGGTGACAATGTATTTTCCGTTCTTAAAAAAGACAATAATGTCGTCAATATCTGAGCAGTCGCATACATACTCCGCATTGTCATCCTTCTTAAGATCCATTCCAACAAAACCCTCCGCACGGTTAATGTACAGTTTGGCGTTGTTGACAGCCACCTTGGTAGCCTCTATTGTTTCAAAATTGGAGATCTCCGTAAGCCTTGGATATCTGCTGCCGTACTTCTCCTTAAGCCTTAGGAAATAAGCTATTGTATAGTCTGTAAGATGAGCAATGTTGTAGTTGACCTCGTTCATCTCATCCTCCAAACCCTTTATCTTCTCCTCCAATACCTTTGCATCAAACTTTGAGATCTTCCTTACAGGTTTCTCAACCAATTTTACAATATCCTCCATAAGGATAGGTCTTTTTAGAAGGTTTTGATACTCAAGCATCTCATCAAACACCTGTTGCAACTGGTCCTCCCAACTCTTGGCCTCCTGCTCCAAAATCCTATATTTCTTGTTTTCAAAGAACAGCTTCTCCAAAGAGAGATAGTGCCAACTGTCGTTAAGTTCGTCCAACCTTATCTCAAGCTCCCTGCGCAGCAGATATTTTGTGTGGTCTACAGAGAATCGCAAAATATCATCCACCCCCACAAAATGAGGATGCTTGTCCATAATCACACATGAGTTTGGCGATATATTCACTTCACAGTCTGTAAAGGCATACAGGGCATCGATTGTCTTGTCGGGAGAAATATCATTGGCCAAATGAATTACAATCTCCGCTGTGGCTGCTGTATTGTCATCTACCTTCTTTATCTTAATCTTCCCTTTTTCATTGGCCTTAACAATTGTGTCTATAAGTGTAGTGGTGTTTTTCCCATAAGGTATCTCTGTGATTACTAATGTTTTTTTATCTGTCTTGGTAATCCTCGCCCTTACCTTGAGCACTCCTCCACGCAGACCTCTGTTGTATTTGGAGCAATCGATGAGTCCACCGGTAGGAAAATCCGGGTAAAGTTCAAAACTCTCCCCCTTAAGATAAGATACAGAGGCATCTATTAGCTCGTTAAAGTTGTGTGGCAGAATCTTGGATGCCAATCCTACAGCAATACCCTCAACACCTTGCGCAAGCAGTAAAGGAAATTTTACAGGTAAATTTACAGGCTCTAAATTACGTCCGTCGTATGAGTTCATCCACTCTGTGGTCTTTGGATTAAAGGCTACATCCAAGGCAAATTTGCTAAGACGTGCCTCAATATAACGCGGCGCAGCAGCCCCGTCTCCTGTAAGAATATTTCCCCAGTTTCCCTGGCAGTCTATAAGCAGATCCTTCTGGCCCAACTGCACAAGTGCATCCCCAATAGAGGCATCTCCATGAGGATGGTACATCATTGTCTGTCCAATGATATTGGCAACCTTGTTGTATCGGCCATCGTCTATATTCTTCATTGCGTGCAGAATGCGCCTTTGAACAGGTTTAAGTCCATCTGTAATGTGTGGAACGGCCCTCTCTAAGATTACATACGAGGCATAATCTAAGAACCACTCCTTGAACATTCCTGTAAGACGGTATTTGTTCTCCCCCTCAAGAATCAGTTTCCTGTATTTGCCAACATTGGTATCCTGCTCGCCCTCCTCAACCGGCACCTCCTTTTCCAACTCCATCTCCTCTGTATTTGAGCCATTTACACTATCTGAACTGTTGCTCTGTCCATCTCCTTCAAAAATATCTGTAGAATCGTTAGGTATATCTTTTCTGCTCATGTGAAAGTATTTTCTATAGCTGCAAAGATAACGAATTAAGATCTTTTTTAGGCTGTTTTAAATTTTTTTTCTTCCCGACAACAAGTCTCTCGGATGGATTCCTTGTAGGGAAGAGTATGCATATAAATCAAGATTATGGTAGATCTCGTATAAGACAGTCTATTATATTTTGTCCCATATTCTATTTCTTATTTATATTTACTTCTGTTTTGTTATAGGTTCAGTCTTTATCCTGTGCATTCTATTATGTAGAGGGGAATGTTATTAGCAAAGTTACGCTTTTTTTGTTGATGTTTTTTTTCTTTGTCCTAAAAAGTACCATAAGTTGCCAACTTTGTCATTTTTTTATTTATCAAAAAGTCGTTCCTTTGTCCCGCAGTTTTAACGAACAACAAATAATAATAAACAACAAAGAGGAATTATGAATCGTGATAATATCGACTTCAAAGCAGATAAGATTGGACCTTTGTTTCGATCACTTTTTATTCCTACTCTCATAGGAATGGTGTTTATGTCGTCGCAGACTGTCATTGACGGTATCTTTGTTGGAAGAGGGGTGGGTGCTGATGGCATCGCTGCCGTCAACATCGTGGCACCCTTATGGATGGTTATCACAGGACTTGGATTGATGTTTGGTGTTGGTGCCTCGGTGATAGATGGTATGCACCTTGCCGAAAATAATGTAAAAGCAGCTCGTATCATTCTTACCCAGTCTTTTGGAGTTGGTTTCCTCATTACCTCACTGCTTTTGTTACTTTGCCTCTGCTTTCCTACGACTGTTGTCTATGCTCTTGGATGCAGCAAGGCTTTGGAGAGTTATGCCCTCGACTATCTGTTGTGGCTGTTGCCAGGTATGGTATTTCTTTTTTGGCAATGTGTAGGCATGATGTTGATTCGTTTAGATGGATCGCCACGTTATGCTATGTCTATACAAGTGGCAAGTGCTGTTGTCAATATTGTGCTTGACTGGATCTTTATTTTTCCTTTGGAAATGGGTGTGAAGGGCGCCGCTATTGCATCCGCCATTGCCTGTGGAGTTGGGGGACTGATGTCATTAGTGTATTTCATCCTATTTTCCTCTTCCCTAAGGTTCTATCGTCTGAAAATGAGCAGCACCTCTTTTTTCCTTACCTTGCGAAACTTGTGGAATATGGCAAGGATAGGTTCGGCTACCTTCCTCACGGAGATAGCGATGAGCATTACCATCTTGATAGGCAACTATCAGTTTATGGCACTGTTACATGAGGAGGGTGTAGCTGCATACGCCGTGGTTTGCTATCTCTTTCCGGTTATCTTTTCTGTGAACAATGCCGTGGCACAAGCGGCTCAACCTATTATCAGCTACAACTACGGAGCCAAACAGAAGGTTCGTGTGTCGCAAACCTTGCGAGTATCATTACTTACAGCGATAACGTGCGGTTTTTGTGTGATACTTACCTTAATATTGGGTGATGAGTGGATAGTGGAAATGTTTCTGCGCCCAAATGAGAATGCTTATAAGATAGCAACGGAAGGATTGCCTTGGTTCTCTGCTTGCTCTATATTCTTTGCGATCAATGTGGCATTCGTTGGGTATTACCAGAGCGTGGCTTGTGCAGGGCGTGCCATGTCCTATACCTTGTTGAGAGGAATTGTATTTCCTGTGATAGCATTTGAGTTGTTGCCAATGGTAATAGGAACAATAGGGCTTTGGTTGGCTATACCTGTGGCGGAGGCGGCAACGCTTCTTGTTATTGTGCTGAAAAAAACTCTGTAAGGAACTCCTAAAAAAACTGCTGTGTCCATATCCACAAATTATATTTAATGTTACGCTAATCTCAACATTTAATATTTTTCTTCCCGACAAAGTGTCAAACTTCCGAAATGATCTACTATTGGATTATCAGATTAATTTAGTGATTTTGGTGATTTTTGGGGAAAAGTTTGTATTTTCAATGTTTTTTGTACTTTCGCGGCAACAGAACCCGTTACATTCTTTGTTGTGTTTTATCTATTGATATTCAATAAATAAAAGATTTGGCTAATACTGTAGACTATTCGGGTTGAAGAGTTTGTATTGGAAAATTTTAATTCTATAACTACCTTTGCAGAGATTTTTAATATTAAAATGAGAGATAATAATTCAAACAGAGGCGGTAATACCGGTGGTAGAGACCGCAGACCCATCTCAGCCGGGAGAGGCTCAGATGGAAGAACATATCCTTACAGAACGGATTCGGAGGATGGAGTGTACAACAGCAGTAACGGATTAATGGATGACAGACCCTATAACAGAGTTGGAAATCCATCGGGCGGCAGAAAAACAGGAGCCGGTTCTAATGATAAAAACAGAGGTAAAAGGCCAAGAATTGGAGCTTCTCAGGGGCAAAGAAAATTCAATAAAGGGAATAAACAAAAACCTTCTATAAGCAGAAAGAAATCTTATTCCGGTGCGGATTACGAGAATAGAGCTGTTAAAAGGGCGAATGACAAGTTACATGGCAGCAGAATGGCAGCACATACCCCTATACCTGTAGAGGAGAAGGAGATGAGGCTTAATAGGTTTATTTCCAATTCCGGCATCTGCTCAAGAAGAGAGGCAGATAACTATATCTCAGCCGGTTTGGTTTCTGTTAACGGTAAGATAATAACCGAGTTGGGAACAAAAGTTCAACCGGGTGACGATGTAAGGTTTAACGGAGAGAGGCTTAGAGGAGAGGAGAAGATCTATCTTGTAATGAACAAGCCAAAGGATTTTGTAACCACAACATCGGACCCTCACGCAGAGAAGACGGTAATGGATCTTGTAAGCGGTAGATGTAGCGGCAGAGTTTATCCTGTAGGCAGATTGGATAAGGCTACAACGGGAGTACTTCTACTTACAAATGACGGAGAGCTTGCAGAAAAACTTATGCACCCCTCTTTTGAGAAGAAGAAGATATATCAGGTTACATTGGACAAGAAACTTAAGGGTAGCGATTTCAAGCAGATCCTTGAGGGTATTGAGTTGGAAGATGGCTTTATAAGTGCAGATGATCTGGCATATATAGATGGAGACAAGACGCAGCTCGGTATAGAGATCCACTCAGGCAAGAACAGGATCATAAGAAGAATATTCGAGCATTTCGGCTACAGGATAAAGAAGTTAGACAGGGTATATTTTGCCGGTCTTACAAAGAAAAATCTAAGGCGTGGGCAGTGGAGATTCCTTACAGATCAGGAAGTTGCAATGTTAAAGATGGGATCATACGAATAGAGTGGGAGGCAGCCATGGAAGAGAAGGATATGATTAACAGAGCGGGGTTTGTAAATATTATAGGAAACCCCAATGTAGGCAAATCTACCCTTATGAATGCTCTTGTTGGGGAGAAACTTTCTATTGTGACTGCAAAGGCCCAGACAACACGACACAGAATAATGGGAATAGTGAACGGAGAGGATTACCAAATAGTCTTCTCCGACACTCCCGGTATACTAAAACCTCATTATATGCTTCAGGAGAGCATGATGGAGTTTGTTGACACTGCAATTGGTGATGCAGATATTATTCTCTATGTTACGGATGTTGTTGAGACAATAGACAAGAATGTTGAATATATAGAGAAACTGAAGGCAGTGGAGGTTCCGGTTATCATTGCGATAAACAAGATAGACGAAACCAATCAGGAGAAGCTTGGTGCACTGGTTGAAAAGTGGCATGCCCTTGTTCCGCAAGCTCGCATTCTGCCTATCTCTGCGCTTAACAAGTTTAACGTGCGTGAACTCCTGCAGTTGATTGCCGGATTGTTGCCGCAGCAGCATGCGTGGTACGACAGGGATGTCTTTACGGATAGAAGTCTCAGATTCTTTGCATCAGAAATAATTAGAGAGAAGATCTTCCTTAATTACAAAAAGGAGATTCCTTACTGTACTGAGGTTGTTATTGATTCTTTTGAAGAGTGTCCCGACAGATACAACATAGAGGCTGTTATATATGTTGTACGTGAGTCTCAGAAAGGGATACTTATAGGGCCTAAAGGCTTGGCTCTTAAACATGTGGGCATTGAAGCAAGGAAGGATATGGAGAAGTTCTTTGAGAAGAAGATCTTTTTAAAGCTGTTTGTAAAGGTAAATTCTGATTGGAGAGAGAATAAACGCGAACTTAAAAAGTTTGGATACATCCAGAGTTAGTTTATAGGCTTTGGCGTTAGCATTTGCGCTGGCCTTAATTTAGTTGATAGTTGAAAGTGTATAGTTTATAGAGCAAATATGAAAATTTAACTTATTTAAAACTACATAACTAATTAACGGACTATAAACAATAAACTAAATCAGCTAACGCCAACGCTATTGTAGCGTAAAGGTGTAGGTAATGGTGCCCTCCTGGACAGTTTCGGCAGATGAACTTATGTTGAACTTGGCTTGGAGGGCTGCTTTTTTTGCAGACTCCCACATTGTCTTATCCTGAACCGTTGTCCCGGATGCCCCCGGAATAGCATTTAAAACTGTACCGTATTGATCAACAAATATCTTTACCACAACCTTTCCACCTTTGTTTATGTTGTATGCAGGGATTGGCAGGGACCCTTGTACATTTCTTCCTTTCAACTTGGCCAAAGGTTGCCCTTCTGTGTTGCCAACGGCAGTATTTCCTTGGGTATGACCGGCCGCCAAAGCATTCGATATGTTGGCTGAGGTCTGTTCCGCCAACGAGTCCTTGTTATGCTTTGGTGCAGTAAAGAGTGCTCTTTTATCTATCTCAGGTTTTTTAGGAGGTTCATATTTAGGAATATCCCCATCCGGTCCAAGCTCAGATGCGGCAGAATTTTTTGGTGTGTTCTCTGCAACTTTTGCCCCTTGGGATCTTTGGACCAATCTAACATCGTTAGATGGACTTGTAATCTCCGATTTCGGCTCATTGCCTGCTTTTACGCTTATGGGCTTTATGATAGGTTGCGGTAAATTGTCGGGAAGCATCTCTATGACCAACTGCTGATGCTCAACCGGTGGTGCTGTAATCGATGAGGTAAAGAAGATTAGAAGCAGCAGGGCGTGGACAAGAATAGTTGAGACAATGGCAAATTTTCTGCCTGCCTTCTCATACTTGCGCTGTTTTCTCTCTCTGCGCCTTTGGTTTATGTTCGTCTCGCTGCTCATTCTGCGAAATATCTTATATACATGCTTTGGCGTTAGCTTTGGCTTTGGCCTTAATAGCTTATAAAAATATGCTTTGGCGTTAGCGTTAGCTTTGGCCTTAATAGCTTATAAAAATATGCTTTGGCGTTAGCTTTGGCTTTGGCCTTAATAGCTTATAAAAATATGCTTTGGCCTTAATTTAGTTGAAAGTGTATGGTTTATAGTGTATAGACAGTTTTTAAGTTAATAGCAGCAAAGATTAAAGTAAAAAACTAATATCTTTAAAACTATAAACTAATTAACTGACTTTTAACTTTAAACTATAAACAATAAACTTAATAGGCTAAAGCTAAAGCTGATAAGCTGACTTATTATTCCGGTGAGGTAGCCAAAGTAACCTTGTACCTGTTCCTCTTCCCTATATTCATTATATTTACAACCTCCTCAATAGGGACAGACTTGTCTGCATAGATAGAGAACATAGGATCCTCCTCATTCATAAGCAGACGCTGTACCTCAGACTCCACTGTCTCCAACGGAACAGGGGTGGCCTTTCCGTTAATGTGGTATGTAAATGTGTTGTTCTCTCTGTGATGCTTTATAGATACGCTTACCTGTGTCTTTGCCGATATCTGGTTAGTGCTCTTTGGAAGCAACAGTTTTAACGCATTAGGGTTTATTAGCGTGCTCGTAACCAAAAAGAAAATCAGCAACAGGAAAACAATATCTGTCATAGAGGACATGCTGAACGATGGTTCGGCTTTAACTCTCTGTTTTATAGCCATCTTGTATCTCCTTTAATGATTTGTTACAGGTAAACTACTGCTGAACGTGCGGCTGTGGCTGCGGTTTTGCAACCTGTTTCTGTTGCTGAGCCTGCACCTTTTGTCTGCGGTTTTGCAGCATATCCATAAACTCAACAGTTGTACGCTCCATTGCGTAAACAACATCAGACACCTTGGATGTTAGATAATTGTACCCAAAGTATGCAAGAATACCAACAATAAGACCTGCAACTGTTGTTACCATTGCCGTATAGATACCGCCCGAAAGCAGTGTAATGTCTATATTGCTCCCCGCCTTTGCCATGTTAAAGAAAGCCTCAACCATTCCTATAACCGTACCAAGGAAACCAATCATAGGCGCACCTCCGGCTATTGTGGCAAGCATAGGCAACCCCTTCTCTAACTTTGAAACTTCAACATTGGCAGTATTCTCAATAGAGGTTTGAATATCCTGTAGCGGCCTGTTCATCCTCTCTATCCCCTTCTCCACCATCCTTGCAATAGGAGTTTCGGTATTTGCACACATCTCAAGAGCAGATTTATACTTGCCGTCACTTATATAATCCTCAATATCCTTCATGAAATCACCCTCAATCTGCCCCGCTTTCCTTATGTTCCACCACTTCATAAAGAATAGGTAAACGGTTATGATTGATAGAATAAACAGGGGTATCATAAGCCAACCCCCCTTCATTGCCATACTTATGAGAGACATTGAGATCTCCTCTGTAGCCTGAGCCGGTATTGCCTCCACGGCCCCTTCGCCGGCAGTCCCGGCCTGTAGAATAAATGAAAGTAACATATATTTTATATTTTTTTATTTCCAATAATCCGCTTCCCGACAAAAAACTTAAAGCGGCCGACAAAAATAGCTAAAAATTACACTATTTCTATATTGTTGTATTGGATTCTATAGAGAAAAAGTGCATTTCCGGGCACGGAAGCTCCGGCTTTGCATCTGTTTCTGCTCTGTAGCATCTCCTCTATCCATTGCGGCTCTCTTTTGCCGCTCCCAACCTCCAACAAAGATCCTACCATTGCGCGTACCATGTTCCTTAAAAATCTGTTTGCAGTTACAGTAAAAACATAGTGACCCTCCCGCTCTCTCTTCCAATATGCCTCCGTAACATTGCAAACAGAACTTTTGTTTCCACCGTTTACCTTCTCCAAACTGCTGAAATCTCGTTCCCCTATGAACATTTGTGCCGCCCTGTTCATCTTTTCAAAATCCAACTCTCTGTACGGCCAATTAAGAGAATATCTATTTGCAAACGGGTCCTTTATCGTATGCAGGTAGTATTTGTATGTCCTTGCACAGGCATCAAATCTGGCATGTGCGTTGTCGGGAACTAAAAAAACAGAATGAACAACTATCTCCTTTGGTAAAATGGCATTTATTTTGTATAAAAGATTGGCCTGGTGCAGAAGTTCCAAAGTGTCAAAGTGTGCTATATAGTTAACTGCATTGACTCCGGTGTCGGTTCTTCCGCAACCGGTAATATTGACAGGCTTTTTTAACAGAACGGAAAAGGCATTTTGCAGAACCCCCTGTACACTTATAGCGTTCTCCTGTATCTGCCAGCCGCAAAATGCGAATCCATCGTAAGAAAGTCTTATAAAATATCTCATTATATATTAATTTTGCTAATGCAAAGTTATGAATAGAAAATGTATGAAAATAAATTATAGATAAATATTTTATAGTATGGAAACTGTAAATATCAAAGAACTTAATGACAGAATTCAGAAGGAGAGCGCCTTTGTGGATATCATTACAATGGAGATGAACAAGGTGATTGTAGGGCAGAAGCAGTTGGTGGAGAACCTTCTTATTGGTTTGCTTGCAGACGGACACATATTGTTGGAGGGTATGCCTGGATTGGCAAAGACATTGGCAATAAACACCCTTTCTAACATAATAGATGCAAAATTCAGCAGAATCCAATTTACTCCGGACTTGTTGCCTGCAGATGTTATAGGAACAATGATCTACAGCCAAAAAAGCGAGTCTTTCCAAGTTAAGAAAGGTCCTATATTCGCTAACTTTGTGCTTGCAGATGAGATAAACCGTTCCCCTGCAAAGGTTCAGTCTGCCCTGTTGGAGGCTATGCAGGAGAGACAGGTTACAATTGGAGACACAACATACCAACTTCCCAAACCTTTCCTTGTAATGGCAACACAAAACCCAATAGAGCAGGAGGGAACATATCCTCTACCCGAGGCGCAAGTAGACCGTTTTATGCTTAAAGTGGTTGTAAACTATCCAAAGAAAGAGGAGGAAAAGTTAATAATAAAGATGCATAACCAATCTCTCTTCCCAAAAGCAAACACTGTTCTTAAACCAGAAGATATAGTGCGCGCCCGCGAAGTTGTAAACGATGTTTACATGGATGAGAAGATAGAAAAATACATAGTGGATATTGTATACGCAACCAGAACTCCGCAAGATTACAATTTAGCCAAACTAAAAGACCTTATCTCTTACGGAGCATCACCTCGTGCCAGCATCTCCTTGGCAAAAGCGTCAAAAGCATACGCATTTATCAAAAGACGTGGCTACGTAATACCGGAAGATGTGCGGGCTGTTTGCTACGAAGTCCTTCGTCATAGAATTGGACTTACCTACGAGGCTGAGGCTGAGAATATTACAACGGAGAATATTATTACTGATATTGTTAATGTTGTTGAAGTCCCATAATTTTTTGAGTTTATTTTTGGCTAATTTTCACTTTTGATTTCGTCAGATAGGCCCACTATCCTTCCTTAACCAAAAGATGAAAATTATCTCAAAAATATTCCTCAAAAATGTTGTCCTAATGTACGCTCCGCTAATCTCATATTTCGGAAAGTTGTATATTAGGCGTTTTTTAGAGTTTTTTGCAGATTGTGGCGTTGGCGAATTTTAAGGGTAAAGAGAGTATAGAAGGTATAGAGGGGAGAGAGAGGCTAAAGCCAAATAAAAGGAACGACTTAGCCGTTTCAAGCTGATTGAAGGCTTAAGCAGTTGATTGGGACGGAGAGAGAAACTGT
>UQWT01000032.1 GCA_900544815.1 uncultured Bacteroidales bacterium
CATCTTCAGTGCGTTAAAAGAGAGCGATGCCGCCATACTTGGCGCCAGCGCTCTCGGTTGGTAATTGCTATGCAATTACCAAACAGCCGAAGGCGCGAGCGGAGCGAGCTAAAAGCGTTGCGAAGCAACTGCACCAAGCGAAGACCTCTGAGCAGCGATGCCGCCATACTTGGCGCCAGCGCTCTCGGTTGGTAATTGCTATGCAATTACCAAACAGCCGAAGGCGCGAGCGGAGCGAGCTAAAAGCGTTGCGAAGCAACTGCACCAAGCGAAGACCTCTGAGCAGCGATGCCGCCATACTTGGCGCCAGCGCTCTCGGTTGGTAATTGCTATGCAATTACCAAACAGCCGAAGGCGCGAGCGGAGCGAGCTAAAAGCGTTGCGAAGCAACTGCACCAAGCGAAGACCTCTGAGCAGCGATGCCGCCATACTTGGCGCCAGCGCTCTCGGTTGGTAATTGCTATGCAATTGCCAAACAGCCGAAGGCGCGAGCGGAGCGAGCTAAAAGCGTTGCGAAGCAACTGCACCAAGCGAAGACCTCTGAGCAGCGATGCCGCCATACTTGGCGCCAGCGCTCTAGGTTGGTAATTTTGTTAAAAATCATCCTATTCTACTGCCTAACTTTCACGACTCGCCAATTCTCACGTACTACATGTACGCTGCGGTTGTCTCGCGTTTAGTTAGTTGTATAACAGGCGTTTTTTAACAAAATAATGCAGAGGTAAATCATTTTTGGCTTTTGTGTCCCGCCGGGGAATTGAACATATAGAGCATTTTTGGCGTTGGCTTTGGCTGTTTTTAGGGTAAAGACAGCTTTGGTGTTAGCGTTGGCTAAAATTAATTAGCTAAAGCCAAAGCTGCACGTAGGCGAACAGCTTTTGAGACAGAGTAGGCTATAAAATAGAAGACTGCAAATAAAGAATATATAAGATAAAGTTAATATAAAATACAATGTACAAGATAGTATTTTTAGATGCCGCTACATTGGGCGATACATCATTAGAAAAAATAAAGAAACATGGGGAGCTAATCTGCTACCCATACACACAGCCAAATGAGGTGTTTGAAAGAATAAAGGGGGCAGACATAATAATCACAAACAAAGTTTATATTGGGAAGGAGCAGATAGATTCGTCACAATCCCTCAAACTTATATGCGTAGCTGCAACCGGAACCAATAACGTAGATATACCATACGCAAGCTCAAAAGGTATCCCGGTAAAGAATGTGGCAGGTTATTCAACAGAGAGCGTGGTGCAGATAACATACGCCCTTTTGCTCTCATTGTGCTGTCACATAGAATATTATGACAATGCTGTAAAGAGCGGAAGCTATTCAAAAGGGCAGTCATTCACAGACGTTGCAAAGACCTATATGGAGTTGTCGGGAAAAACATTTGGGATAATAGGCTTGGGAACAATAGGCCATCGCGTAGCAGATATAGCCGCAGCCTTTGGAATGAATGTGGTGTACTACTCAACATCGGGAGTTTCGCGTTCAGACAAATATAAAATGGTGTCATTGGAGGAGCTGCTCAAAACATCAGATGTTGTCTCCATTCACGCACCACTAAATGTAAAAACCAATAACCTTTTAACCCTTAATGAGTTAAAGCTTATGAAGCCAACAGCGTATCTAATAAACATAGGGCGTGGCGGAATAGTAAACGAAGCAGATCTTGTAACGGCAGTAGGGGAGAAGATCATAGCAGGAGCCGGTTTGGATGTATATACTAAAGAGCCGCTGCCGCTCAATTCCCCATACCTTTTGCTTCCCGACAAATCCTCATTTATCTTTACTCCGCATATTGGCTGGGCAAGCGCAGAGGCACGCGAAAGGCTCGTATCATTGATGGCAGAAAATATTATAGAGTTTAAGAATACAGGTAGGTAAAAGTGCTTTGGCGTTGGCTTTGGCTGTTTTTAGAGTAAAGAGGGTAGATAGCTTTAGCGTTGGCATTGGCTATAATTGAGTTAATAGTTGAGAGTTTATAGTTTATAGAGAAAAGAAGAAAAACTTTTTGTGATTATATTGCATGAAAATAAAAAATTATGAAGGATTTAAGGAATAAAGTTATAGTCATAACCGGAGCAAGTTCCGGAATAGGATACGGAGTAGCAGAGGAGTTTGCAAAAGAGGGAATGAGACTCACAATAGCTGCCAGAAACATAGACAAGCTGAACGAGATGATACCTCATCTCAAGGAGCTTGGAGCTGTAGATGTTTTGGCAGTCAAGACAGACGTAACCAAAGAAGAGGATTGTAAAAACTTAATAGACAAAACGGTAGAAAGATTTGGCGGAGTAGATATACTTGTAAACAACGCAGGAATATCAATGAGAGCCATGTTTAAAGACCTCCATTTGGATGTAATTAGAAACCTTATGAATGTAAACTTCTGGGGAACGGTTTACTGTACTAAATATGCCCTTCCGTACCTGTTAAAGGTACAAGGCAGCGTTGTTGGTGTAATCTCCATAGCAGGCTTTAAAGGGCTACCTGCCCGCACAGGCTATTCGGCATCTAAATTTGCAATCTATGGCTTTTTGGATACCCTAAGAGTTGAACATCTGCCTGAGAAACTTCATGTAATGATCTTCGCTCCGGGATTTACAGCATCTAACATTAGGAACGTTGCGCTTACAGCAGATGGCAGCCAACAGGGAGAAACCCCTCGCGATGAAGGTAAGATGATGACAGCCAACGAGGTGGCACGTAAAATGGTCAAAGGCATCAAGAGACGCAAGAGCCAGATTATTCTTACCCCAATAGGAAAACTTACAGTCTTGCTTAATAAATTTTTCCCTCGCCTTGTAGACAGATTGGAGTTCAATTATATGAAGAAAGAGCCAGATTCGCCATTTGGCCAAAAGTCATAATAAAAGTGGATATCTATATGCTTCCACCATATTGGGGAGGTTTGGGATGATGCTTTACGGGTATTTTAATGGATGTTTTTAACGGATGTTTGTTAGTGGATAGCAACAGTAACATTATTCTTTTTTCAATCCATGAACAATAGCTGGTAACCATCATCACACAACTCTTGCCAGACCCCTGCAGCCCAATTATATTCAAGAAAAATATCGTTATCGGAGAAGAAAGTCTGGTGACAAGGGACGAATCCGGTATTACGACCATAAGCATTTATGATTTCCTGCTGAAGGACAATTCATTGGAACAGTAAACCTTAAATATCCTGTTGCAAAAAACTCATCTATGCGAATACAGGAAAAATTACTATACTACCTCTATTTTAGAGATACTAGTTCAATACACACTAAATTTGTAAAAAAGCTAACAAATACAGATAGCGTTGTAATTTTATACTCAAATGATGAAAAACACATCTTAGCTATAATAAATGGCGTTGTTTTTACGGTCTCTTGCAAAGAGACCGTCATAGTTTAGGGCTATCTCAATAGTGTATAGTGTAATTTAGACTGTAGATTTATCTGTTATTGTAAAGAGTTAGGGCATAATCCCAATTCGGCGGCTTTCTGCTGCATAAGTTCCACAGCGGCATCATGGTTATTTGGAATAATACCATCAAGAATGGCGTTTTTTACATACTCTTTAATAATGCCAATCTCCCTGCATGGCGGTATGTTATAACGTTCCATAATAAGCTCGCCTGTAATGGGATTCTGAAAGTTACGTATAGCATCCTTCTCTTCAACCTCAACCATCTTCTGCTTTACAAGCTCAAAATTTCGTTTATGACGAGCTACAGTCTTGTCGTTCTTGGAGGTTATATCTGCATTGCATAGGATCATAAGATCATCTATGTCATCTCCGGCATCAAAGAGCAGACGCCTTACGGCCGAATCTGTTACCTCCTCCTGCACAAGGGCAATGGGCCTAAGATGAAGCAATACCAATTTCTGTACATACTTCATCTTCTCGTTAAGAGGAAGCTTAAGCTGCCTGAATATCCCCGGAATCATCTTGCTGCCTATAAACTCATGGCCGTGGAAGGTCCAGCCGATACCCTCTTCATATTTTTTTGTAGCAGGTTTGGCTATATCGTGTAGAAGAGCGGCCCATCTCAGCCATAGATTATCAGATTTGGAGGCCACATTGTCAACAACCTGCAATGTGTGAGCAAAATTGTCCTTGTGCTCTTTGCCATCTACATTCTCAACACCGGCCAATTTGCAGAGCTGTGGAAAGAACTCCTCCAACAGGCCTGTGTCATACAGCAGTTGCAATCCTACAGATGGTTTTGGCGATAGCAGTATCTTGTGCATCTCCTCGCTGATTCTCTCAATAGAGAGTATCTCTAACCTTTTCCTGTTGCGCTTTATGCTTTCCAAAGATTCCGGAACAATGCTAAATCCCAACTGTGATGCAAACCTTACCGCCCTAATCATACGTAACGGGTCATCTGAGTATGTGGTATCTGGGTCTAATGGGGTGCGGATAACCTTCTTATGCAGATCTTCAACACCTCCAAACGGATCTACCAAAGAGTCAAAATCCTCTTTCTGCAGGCTTAGAGCAAGTGCATTTATTGTAAAATCCCGCCTCTCCTGATCCTCTTTAAGTGTTCCGTTCTCAACTATGGGCTTCCTTGAATTTGCTCTGTAAGACTCCTTTCTAGCACCCACAAACTCCAACTCAAGCCCCTCTTTAATCCCCTTTACACCATGGATATTTATCATTGCCGTTCCAAAATTCTTAAACACGCTCACACGCGAATGCAGTACCTTGCCAACAGCCTCGGCAAGCTCAATACCGCTTCCCTCCACAACAATATCTATATCCTTGCTAGGCCTGCCAAGCAGACAATCTCTAACATATCCGCCTATCACAAAAGCCCTTACGTTAAGTGCACGGGCCTGCTCGGCGACAATTCCAAATATCTCGTTATCCAAAAACATATCTACTCTCCCTTTGCCTCAAAATAAGAAGGAATCTTATTTACATATTCATACCCCTTTTCTCCAACACCAAGCCTGCATACGTACACCACCTCACCGTTGGTTATTACAAGATACCTTGCACCCAAGACCATATTGTATCTAATGGCCTGTTCCATAACGGATCCATCCAATTTGACGCTCGGAGCCTTGCATTCAAAAATTACCAAAGGGGCTAAGCTTCTGTCAAAAGCAACAATATCGCATCTGAAACTCTTTTTACCCAATTTAATGCTGTATTCGGCGGAGAGAAGTCCAATAGGATATCCCTTATTGCCAACCAACCATCTTATAAGCTGTTGTCGGACATTCTCCTCCGGGGTAAGAGCAACCCTTTTCCTCCTTATGGGGCAGAAAACCGTATGTTCCATCTGCAATAATTTTTGCCAAAGATATAAAAAAGTTATACTTTTAGCTCATAAAAAGAGAGATATATGGCAATGTCCTTTAAAGAAAAAAGAGATATAAGAGCAGAGCTCTTGGAGATAATCACAGATATTAAAAACCATAAATTTGCACCGGTTTATCTTATCTGCGGAGATGAGCCATATTACGGAGATCTTATAATAGATGCGCTATCTGAGTACGTGTTGCAGCCGCAAGAAAAAGACTTTAACTTTATAACACTGTATGGCTCAGATGTGAACGGAGGTCAGATAGACAATCTTGCCAAAAAATATCCTATGTTTGCCGAGCATCAGCTCATAATTGTAAAGGAGGCACAGAACATAAGCAAGCCTGAACAGTTAGAGCCATACCTCTCCAATCCGCTTCCCGAAACCGTTCTGGCGCTCTTTTACTCATCCGGCACTCCGGACAAACGCACAAGTTTCTACAAGACATTAAAGAAGAATGCCCTTGTCTTTGAATCAGAGCCTCTTAAAGAGACAGAGGTAGAGGGCTGGGTAAAAAGATACCTGCAAAAACGCAATATAGGGATTGAACCCGAGGCACTAACCCTTTTCTCAACAAACGTGAGCCTCTCTTTAAGGACAATTGTTTTGGAATTAGAGAAACTTATTAAGGCGCTTCCCGACAAAACCTCAACAATAACTACATCTCTTGTTGAGGAGAATATAGGTGTAAGCAGGGAGTACAACATATTCCAGCTTAACAGGGCCATAATAGAACGTAATTCTGCCAAAGCGTTAAAGATAGCAACCTATCTTGGAAACAACAGCAGAAAATTCCCTATTCAGGCAAATCTCGGTGGAATGTTTTATGAGTTCTACAACCTCGAAAAGTACTATGTATATACAAAGATGGGAGGGAGTAGTACCGGTGCAAAATTCCCATACTCACCATCCTATTACCAGATAGGTATAAGAAACTACAGCGGCAGGGCACTTATGAGGATTATAGCATTGCTAAATGAGTATGACTTTAAATCAAAAAGCAGCGACTCCGGCGTTGCTACGGACGGAGAGCTGCTTATAGAGCTTGTCATAAAGATCCTGTCTTTATAAAATTGTATAAAAAGGTACTTTCTGCGTTACGCTTACTTTTTCAATCCTCACGTACCTTAAGTACGCTTCGGTGTTAAAAAGTTCGCAAGCTTTAAAATTCCACTTTTTATACAATTTTATTGTTAAAATAATGGAAAGGAACAAAAATTCTAATAATTCTGTCCAATCCTGTTTTGTGCCTATAGTTTATCGTCTATGAATCTTGGAACTCTGTGAGAAACAGAGGTGAAAATCTCGTATGGGATAGTATCCAAAACCTTAGCATGGTCAGAAGCCTTTGGATTCTTACCAAATACAGTTACAACATCACCAACCTTGGCATCTGTATCTGTAACATCCAACATACACATATCCATACAGATATTGCCTATTGTAGGTACAAGTACTCCGTTAACGGCAAACTTTACATTGCCCCTTCCGTAGTGGCGGTTAAGCCCGTCTGCATATCCCAACGGAATGGTGGCTATCCTTGATGGTCTGGTTATCTTGCCCCATCTTCCGTATCCTACTGTACCATCCTCAGGGTTCAGCTCCTTTATCTGGAGAATCTTGCACTCCAAAGCAGCAGCAGGTTCTGCATTAGACTCCTTTACAGCGCTGATTCCGTATATTCCAATACCAAGTCTTACCATATCAAACTGATATTCAGAGAAACGCTCTATCCCTGCAGAGTTAAGTGCGTGTCTTATAAATTTATAACCAAGGCACTTCTCCAATCTGTCTGCAAGTTTAATGTAAAGGTTAAGCTGTCCAAGAGTAAATTCATCCTGTTTAGGATCGTCAGAAACGGCAAGATGTGTAAATGCGCCCTGTACCTTTACCCTGCACTCCTTAGATGACAGAAACTCCAAAAGCTCCGGAAACTCCTTTTCCATAAATCCTAATCTGTGCATGCCGGTATCTATCTTAATATGAACAGGGTAGTCCTTTATGTTTTTAGCCTCAAGAACCTTGTTCAACTCTTTTAGAGCAAATATTGTTGGAATAGACGGCTCAAGGTTGTGTTCTACTATTGTTTCAAAATTGTCATATCCTGCAGTAAGAACCAAAATGTGGTTGTTTACACCACTCTCTCTTAGTTCAACACCCTCTATAGGATGGGCAACTCCAAAATAATCAACATTTTCCAATCCAAGTGCATGAGCAAATTCTACGGCTCCATGCCCATAGGAGTTGGCTTTTACCAATACAAGAAGTTTTGTTTCTGGTTTAAGTTTAGACCTGAAATAGTCATAGTTGCGGCGAAGATTCTCTTTTCCTATCCTGAGCCGTACAAAATAATCTCTGTTCATAATAAATATTTTTGAACGAAAAGTTGAAAACTGTTTAATTACCCTGTCTGATCATTTTGAGATGGAGTATTAACCGACCCAACATCTGAACAATGCGACAGAAATCAAATCTGTTTTCTGTTTAGGTTAATATTATAGTATTAATTATAGTTCAACAAAAGTAAAAAAAATATGGAGACGTTGTTACAGTCTCCATTTATCTATTTCATTATTGTGTTCCATATGCCAATAAAACAGATGTTGTTAAACCGGCGTTCCTGTAATAAGAATACTCATTATAACTCTCTTTTTAAGCAAACTGTATATGTGCCAAAATTGTAGGCTGCCAAAGTTGATACTGTTTCTGCAAGAACTTCATCCTTCTTAAGGTCTTTGCTCTTAAAGATAAAGACTATATTCTTTGCCGATTTAAGCCCATTTTCATCAAGCTCCCGCATTGTAAAATTCTTAACGCTCTCTTTATCTGCACCGCTGTCAATTAACATCTGTTTAAAGAAGGTGTCAAAGTTTTTTCCTGCTCTGAAATTGTAAAAACAGATTGTTTTTGAGTCTGCTATATCCGGCATATCACCTGCTTGGCAGAAACTTTCATCATGCGCTAATTCGTATGCCTTTTTGCAAACATTGTAACCACCAATATAACTGTTAAGTTCCCCTCTCATAAAGAATCCTGTAACGAAAGCCGCAGATAGAAGTGTTGCTCCAAGCGATTTTATAGACCTGTTGGTATTATTTAGTGTGATTAGAGAGATGAGCCCCCCTAAGGAGAGTATGCTGCCAATTACCAAAAGCATAGTCTTGTCATATTGTTGATCCATGCAGGTTACATAGTACACAACAGCAGGGAGTACAAACAGAAAGATTACTGCCGGCAATGCTATACACCAGCGTAGAATGCACTCTTTTTGTATAAATGGTTTCTCTATTGCAGCCAAGTGTATTATAAACGGAAGTGCCGGCAAAAGATATATCTCTAATTTGGAGCTTATCATGCTAAGCATTGCTATGGTAACAATGAATACCGTAAGGTAGAGCTTCTCTAATGATGTTGTTGTGTGTGGTCTAAGCCATCCATTTATAACAGTTGCTGCAAAAAACAGGCTCAGCGGTGCTGTCATATACCAGAAACGTGCAAAATAGTACCAAAACGGTTCTTTATGGTAAAAGGCATCTACGGCTCTGTCTACGGTCTGGTGGAAGAGCAGGTTGTTAAGATACTCGCTGCCACCTTCTGTCCATACCAAGAAGAACCATAGTGATGATGACAGTATAAGTACGAGCCAGGTTCTCCATCCAAAGCAGAGATTCCAACATTTTTTTAGTTTCTTCTCCCATAGCAGAAATGCAAGAGGAGATATAAGCGGTATCATAAGTCCAAGTGGTCCTTTGGTGAACAGGGCTAAGAAGAGGAATATTGCAAACAGCCATCTCCATTTGTCAATTCCGGTATTTGAAATTGCCCCTGTTTGGGAGCTTGATTGTGCGGTACGCAGTTCGTATGCTCTATAGAATGAATAGATGGAGAGGACAATGAACATGGTCATTAGCATATCCATCCTGGCAACCACTGCGGCCGCAAGAAAGAATGCAGATGTGAACATCATGGTTGTAGCTGTTGTGGCAGAAAACCTCAGCCTCGAACTGAACCTGTTCATTACAAAGGCCGTGACAAGGGCCGGTATAACGGAAAAGAGGTAGATGATAAAATTTATATGCCTGCAAAAGAGTGTCTTGGCTCCCATAATGAGCCAGAGGTACAATGGCGGCTTGTCTGCATAGACCGTTCCCTGGTAATAGAAAGCAAAGAGATTTCCGTCCTCAAGGGCTTCATCTGCAATACTGAGATATTTAAGTTCGTTGTCGGGAGTAAAATCTCTAAAAATCAATATAGGACAAAGAGCAATGAAGATTAAAAGTAGTGTTAGCAGTTCACTGCTGTTTGCCTTAAGTTGTCTCATGTTATATCTTTTTTGTGTCTAATTAGCTTTTTTTTGCATGCGTTGCCTGTGCAAAATTACAAGATTTCTTGTATATGAGACAAACCCGAACGATTGTCCCAAGATTAACACGGGGTCTTGCCTTACAATGGCGTACGATACTATTATAAGAGATCCTGTTAGGCTTATTATCCAGAATCCGGCCGGAAGGACAGATTCACCGTGTGCCCTTGAGTAGAGGAACTGATACACAAATCTAAGTGTAAAGACAATCTGCCCAAGCGAACCGTATATTACAAGCAGCAACGGAATATCGTCATTCTTAAAGCATTGCTCCATAAACATCTGACAGTCTGAGAGGATGTAGCATAAACCTGCAATGGGGGTAATGTAGAAAAGGATCCGCAACAATCCGGGAACTTTCCTCCATGCATCCTTTTTGTTAAGATTCCAGATATATATGTAGTATGCTATAACTTGTCCCAACATTATTGAGAAGTCGTCTCTGAACCAGCCGTAGATAAACAGCAGATAGGAGGCAATCATGCTCAACGCCCAGAATATCACAGGAGATACAACTTTTTTTGCCCTCTCGGACATTATCCACTGTATTAATATTCTGGCAGAGAAGAGGAGTTGTGCCAACAAACCAACGGTATATAGTACAATATTATCCATTAGAAGTCTGTCTTATAGGTAAAAGTTGTTTCCTCTAAATTGTTGTCTTTTATATTGTACTCTATGTATCTCTTCTTCATCCATCTAAATGCAAAGCAGTCTTTGAACGGCCCTATAAGCCTGTTCCACAGGTTGTACTTTGAAACTCCTGCCTCTCTTGGGAAATGCCTTACGGGAACCTGCATCATCTTTCCGCCTGTCTGGAGAGATATAAGGGCGGGGAAGAAGCGGTGCATTCCTGTAAACATTGGGATTCTTTTTGCGTATGGGGTCTGCAGAATCTTTAACGGGCATCCGGTGTCTTTGGCTGTGTCCTTTGTCATCATCCTTCTAAAGCCGTTTGCAAATTTAGATTGGAACTTTTTGAACCACGAATCTTTTCTGTTTGCCCTTATTCCCATTACGAGCGGGTACTCTTTTATATATGGAAAGAGCAGTTTAAAGTCTTGAGGGTTTGTCTGCAGGTCTGCATCTATGTAGCCTACATATGGTGAGAATGTATGGTCGAATCCTGCTTTGATTGCTGCACTCAGCCCTCTGTTGCCTGCAAATTCTATATAGTAGAAGTCTTTGTTCCTCTTGCAGATCTCTTTTGCGAGGTTACCGCCATTGTCCTTGGATCCATCGTTTATAAATAGCACACAGCTCTTTATGCTGCTCTCTTTAATGAACCCTGAAAGTTCTCTCTCTAAGCGGGGCATATTGTCCTCTTCGTTGTAGAAAGGTACAAGTATCGTGAATTGGTAGTTGGCAGTCCTGTTCATGGTAACTGTTTGCGCAATAATTTTTTAAAGTAAATAATAGTTGTAATATCTTGTCGTTACTTTTTATTGTAGCATCCCTTTTTCTCTAAGTTTTTCTATATCAAACTTATGTAGTGGTAACTCCTTTATCTTTATACATCCGTCCCTATCTGTTAGGTACTCTCTCTCTCCAACGTTGAGGAGCGGGTTGCAGATACTGAGCTTCGGCTTAAAAAACGGGGTTGAGATACCGGCTATGTCTAACAATGTGTGGAATACAATATTGTTAGATACAGGTGTATCTCTGTGTTCGACTGCAAAATTATGCTTTTCTTGGTGATTTTTTATGAATTTTGCGGAATTCCAGCATAAAAATGGGGTGTGAAGCTGGTAATATGTAGGAATTGGTGATGCGTGAAGGAATCTGTTGCGGCTGTCGTCCATCAGATCCTCTCCGTGATCAGACAGATAGAGCAGCGAGCTCTCTGCATCCTGAGCCTCTATTCTCCTTATCACCTTTGCTACAAGGTCTGCAGTGCTTATTATGCTGTTGTTGTATGAGTTTATAAGCTCCCTTTTGTTCTTCACAGATATATACTCTGCTTTGTCGGGAAGAAAATAGGCAAACTCATCTGTATATCTGTCCTTATAGTTAAAGTGCGAACCATACAGATGCATGATAATGAGTAAGTTGTTTTCTCTTTCCGTTTGCAGCAGGGTGTCCAAGTAGGGGAGAAGCTCATGGTCCAATGCCCACATACTTTTGTCCCTTAGAGATACTTTGTAGTCTGCAGCATCGTAGTAGTGTGCCGGGAACGAGCCGTTATATTTCTGGTTGGTAAAGAACGCGGTTTTGAATCCCGCCTCGCCAAAGGCGGTTACTATGCTTTTGGAGGTGTAAATTATCTCATGGTTAGAGGCTTCGGCAGGGGAGAGGATCATTGGCACAATCTTGTGCGTTGTATTGGATTGTGTTAGCATATTGCTGTATGCCACCAAGTTACTTACCGTATCTAATGGCATGTAGTTGTTTGGTTTGTACCCCAACATTCCGCAGTTGGCGGCTCTTTCTGTCTCACCAAGAATGAGCACCACTATCTGTCTGTTATGGTTGGTGGTGTCTGCAACTGCGTTGAAGGTGAATCCTTTACTGGTTTCAGGATATGCTTCAACCCTTGCCATCTTCTTTATTGCAAAGCCAAGGTTGTAAAAGACGTTGTATGGGTAGAGATCTTCATTGGCAATATATAGCGGAGCAATATTCTTGGCAACTGTAAAGAATACCCCACCGGTTATGAGTATGGCAAGACCTCCGCATAAGGCCTTTTTCCTGTATCTCTGCTCTAACACCTTTTTGTTTCTTACAGAGAGTATGGCTATGTAGATTCCAAATCCAAAGAAAACGATAAGGAAGATTATGGCAGGAAATATATTAGAGAGCAGTTCGCCTGACTCCTTTGGATTGGTGGTTGCCACATTAAGGAACATGTCAACTGCAATTGGTTTGCTGCCAAAAAGCACTAATATCACAAACTGAAATGCGTCAAATATCAACTTTGGAATAAGTATAAGGAACATTGTTCCGGGTTTCTTGAACACCGTTAGCAGCATTGTCTGTATCGCCAATGGAATTACAACAAGGCATATCTTGCCTGCCCAGTTCATCTGCTCCGTAAAAATCATTATGCTACTTGTGAACATAAGCTCTGCGAGAAGTATGCAGAACGCAACCTTCTGGTTATGGAATATGCTGTTAAGCCGGTGAAAAATATTCTTTAAAATGTTATTTAATCTGCTCATTGTTAATTTAATCTGTTTTCTGCTTCCCAACAATCAATCCTCTTAAAAGGCTTCGTTGATTGCAAACATAAAAGCGCTCTGTCCGCTCTTTCCCATACCGTAATCCAACCGTACATTCATCCTCTTCTTAAACTCCCATCTGTAACCAAAGCCAAAATTTGGGAGCGTGTGAGACCATCTGAAATTGTTGGCATCTCCCCAAACATTGCCGGCTCCAACCCATACCACAACGCCATGCCTGTTATATATGTGCTGTCTGAGTTCCGCCTGAGCGGTTACCATATTGTTGTCTCTGTATCTTCCCTCGTAATAGCCCCTCATTCGGTTGGTGCCGCCTAACAGCGCCATTGAGGTCCAAGGAACGTTACCGTACCCAAAGGTGCTGTATAAGTCTGTTGCCAATATGCACCCCTTCCATACCTTTTTATAATAGTTGAATTGCACCTCTGTCTTAAAAAACGGCCTGCACCCCGGATAATTAAAGACCTGTTGGGCAAGTTTGGCATAAATACCACTGTAAGCTGCAGTCATATTGTCTCTTGTGTCGTACGATGCAACCGCTCCGTATGTGAATGCTCTGTGTATTCTGCCCTCACCGTTTATAAGATCTATGTTAGAAAACCGAGATCCCATTACATATTCAAAACCTGCCGACGGCCCTATAAAAAAACGCGGTGCAGCTTGATACAAAAACGATCCCAAAACAGATACCTCTCTTCTAAGATAATCGCTCTTGTTGTTGTCATTGTTGCCATCTGCGTATCCCAATCCCCAGAAATTACTCGGATATGAGTTAAAATAGGTTGAGTAGTCTATCCTCCATCTATCCCGTGTAAAGATATTGTTTCCCCTTATACCTATAATATAATAGCCTGTTGTTGTAACATCACCGTACAGAGACACATTGGAGAGCGGCGTAAGCGAATCCCCCCTGTTTGTGCTGTACACACCTGCTGCAACAACCCCAATCCCCAACTTTGTGTTGCTCGAATAATGAGGTCCGCCAATTACACTCACATCAAACCTCTTGTCGTTTTTCTTATTGGCATCTGCAAAGTAGTGATAAATCCTCTGCCAGAAATTCCTGTTCTCCCTCTCTCTCATCGATACATAATCCTCGGCAGACATTACCGTATATGCCTTGCCGCCATTTGCAAGCGTATCCGGGTCATTTGTTGCCAACTCTTTATCCACGGCCTCATTTCCGGCAATCTCACCTTTTACAAACTCTTTTGCTCCGGCCTCGTCTGCACACAATACTATAACCAACGATACAGCCGCCACCCAAATATGTGATCTTGTCATCAATACGCGATTTTTACATTATCAATCCACAACCTGTTTACAGGGTCTCCTATGTAAGCATCTCCGTGGCTCGACGAGAACCTAATTATTATATGTGTAGGCATCTCATCCTTGTCTGCCCAACCAACCTCCAAGATAGGGACTTTCTCCCCTTTTGAGTTTACGGTGTAGTTTGATACATCCTCCGGGATGAGCCTCATATATGATTTGTAATAAGACTCTTTGGTAATATCGCCGTAGTGAATAGGCATAGTGTAACCGTTCACCCAACCGTTGGTAGATTCTGTTATTCTGTTAAAACCTGTCCCAACCCTTTTTGCGTATACTCTTCCCGACGAATCCTCCCATCTCCTCTGGAGCATCACTATGCATTCCGCATAGTCGTTGTCTCCAAGTGGAGACGGCTTGCCAAGGCCCGATGCCTTTACCCTGTTGTGTCCTACAATAGCCTTATAATCAAATGTCACCCCTTTGGGTCTGCCGGTGAAGGGTATTCCAACCCTTAGTTTACTCTGAGGATTCTTTGTGTCTTTTATAGGTTCATGCATATTTCCCAAAAAGACTGTGCCTGCGGCAAGAACATTAAGATTTACTATGCCTAAGACCTTAACACGCTCTATCCTTGTCTCTAACCTTACGCAGTAACCATCCCCACGTTTCTCAGGAAACACAGTGTTACTGCATTTTACTATACCGGAAACTATTGCAAGTACATTTGAGTTGGACCATACGCATCCGTAAGGGTTCATATATGGTTTTACCCCCTTGATGGTATCCCCTTTGGCAATTTCGTATACATACTTTGTGTTGCCGCCTATAATTGCAGACTCCTTTATCTCCCTTACTCTCCAATTATCAAATTTTCCCCACTTTTCAATATTTGCAGCGGCATCCGATGCCTTTGTCGTTTCTGCTGTGGAGGCTCTGTCCTGAGCATTCAAGAATGTGAATGTTAATAGTAGTATTGCAGTGAGTGCAACCTTTAAATATCTGTAAACAAAACTATAGCCCATAATACATGTACCTCCTCTTAAAACCTAACATACTTTAATTATTTTTGTTCAAGTTTTCAGGGAGCCGGTTAAAATAAAACAACTCCTTTTAAGTTTAAGCAGGTTGGTTATAAATAATAAAACAGGTTAAGGGTGACAAAGATACTCTTTTCTTTAATAAAGAGTACATCACTTTGATATTTGCAGATTCATTGAACAGTAAATCAAACTACCGGAACATTAAAAAAAGCATATAAAAAAAGCAACCGTTCATTGTCGGTTGCTTTCCTAATCGTCAAAGTACCAGTTAGGTTAAACTATTTAGTAGCTTCAATAGATACCTTTCTGAACTCTTTCATCATTTTAGAAAGTTCGATGGCTGCTTTTCTTGCGCGTGTGCCGGCTGCCTTGTTTCCTTTAACTGCCTGAGCTTCAGCGTCTTTATTAAAAGCCTCGAACTCAGCTCTAATTTTTTCTAGTAGTTCGTTCATTGTGTTAAATTTTTACGGTTAAAAATGTCAACGGTAAAATTAATTAAAATAATATATATTTGCAAAAAAAATCTATACACCCCCCCCTTAAAGCTGTTTGATTTTCAGCAGTTAGAAGAGGATTCTAATACTTTTTGAGCTATGGAGTTTTCATTTAAAGAGATTATTGGTGCCTTTATGGTTCTTTTTGCGGTTATTGATATAACAGGCTCAATACCAATTATTTTAGATGTAAAATCAAAGGGAAGTAACGTAAGGCCGCTGTTTGCAGCTTCTGTGTCGTTGGCATTACTTATCTTCTTCCTTTTTGCCGGGGATGCGTTGTTGGCGTTGTTTGGAGTTGATATAAAATCTTTTGCCGTAGCAGGTGCAATAGTTCTTTTTGTCCTTGCCATTGAGATGCTTATGGGGGTGGAGATAATGAAGTATAACGGGCCGGGCGGAAGCGCTACCCTTGTTCCGGTTGTATTTCCGTTGATAGCAGGTGCCGGAACACTTACCACACTAATAGCGTTAAGAGCGGAGTTTCATGTGGAGAATATCATTATTGCCATAATACTCAATATGATACTTGTCTATTTTGTATTAAGGCATCTCTCTTGGATTGAACGCAAGTTTGGCAACAGCGTTATCTATATTCTCAGAAAATTTTTTGGAATAATTCTTTTGGCTATTTCGGTTAAGCTGTTTGCTACAAATATTATGGAGATGTTTAAGGTAAGTTAGCGGTTGTTTTTTTACAACTGCCAACTTATCCGTTTATAAGTTTTTGGGATTATGTACATTGGCAATGTTCATTGCTCTGTCGCAACCCAAAAAAGCAAAGTTCTTTATGGTCTCTATCGCCTTGTCTATAACAAAAGGCAGCTCCTTCTCCTCCTCCTCTTTCCACTCTCCAAGCACGTAATCTATCTGTTGCCCCTTTGCAAAGGCATCGCCTATACCTATTCTCAATCTGGCGTAGTTCTTGGTTCCTATAAGCTCGTTGATATTCTTAAGGCCGTTATGTCCCCCGTCGCTGCCCTGTTTCCTAAGTCTCACAGTTCCAAGTGGAAGTGCAAGATCGTCAACAACCACAAGCAGGTTTTCAATCTTTATCTTCTCCTGCTGAAGCCAGTAGTTTACAGCTTTGCCGCTAAGGTTCATGTATGTAGATGGCTTAAGCAGAATGAGCTTGTGCCCTCTGTAAGAGACCTCTGCCACAGAACCGTATCTCGAAGACAAAAAAGAAGTGCCGGCTTCCTTTGCAAAGGCATCCAGCACTTTAAAACCTGCATTGTGCCTTGTATTTGAATATTCCGCTCCTATATTGCCTAATCCGGCTATAAGAAAGTTCATAAGGCACAAATATTTAGTTCAGACTATTTCTTAGCTGCCGCAGCTGCTGCATTTGCAGCACCAAGAGCTGCACGGGTCATCTTAACAGCGCAGATGATAGTGCTCTTAGGAGAAACTATCTGAACATTCTCGTAAGAAAGATCGCCTGCTACGATGGTCTTGCCAAGCTGTAGGTTGGTGATATCAACAACAACATTGTCAGGAAGATTATCCATATCTGCAGAGATTTTAAGCTTTCTTGCAGATACAAGAAGTTTACCACCCTGCTTAACACCCTCTGATACTCCGGTGATAACAACAGGTACATCTATGATAACAGGTTTCTCATGAGAGATAGCAAGGAAGTCTACATGAAGGATAGCGTCTGTTACAGGATGATACTGTGCATCGTGGAATACACACTTGTATGTTTTGCCCTCAACCTCAATATCAATGATAAATGATTTAGGGGTGTTGGTTACTTTTCTAAGCTCTTTCTCGCTTATAGAGAAGTTAACATTCTCAACGTTTGCGCCATAGATAACGCATGGTACCTCACCGCTTCTTCTAAGCTGCTTAAGGTCTTGTTTGTTGCCAATCTTTCTGGCATTTCCTTTAAATAATAGTGTTTCCATAATTAAAAAATGTGTTACTCAGCCTGAATATGCAGGCCCCATTGCACCAAAAAAGATGCCTTTTTGTCTGGCGCGAAGGTAAGGTATTTTTTTTGTAACCACAATAAAAGTTTATAGTTAATAGTTAAAAGCGTTGGCGTTAGCCTTAATTTAGATGAAAGTGTATGGTTTATAGTGTAAAGAATGTAGAGAGAGTAAAGAAAACATTGCCATGGCAAAGCTCAAACAAGTTTGCCTTTGCTCATTTGGCTTACGGAAAAGGTTCGCTTTCGCGCAGCTTTTCCTCGCCATGGCAAAGCTCAAACAAGTTTGCCTTTGCTCATTTGGCTTACGGAAAAGGTTCGCTTTCGCGCAGCTTTTCCTCGCCATGGCAAAGCTCAAACAAGTTTGCCTTTGCTCATTTGGCTTACGGAAAAGGTTCAAATTTTTGTTAAATAAGTAAAAAAAAATTTGCAGAATAAAAAATTTATACTACCTTTGCATTAGAATAATTCAAAACAAATAATTATTCAAATTGAAAACAAGAGATAAAACAATAATAAACATTAAAAAGTTCACTATTATGAAAAAGAGATTTATTTGTACAGTTTGCGGTTATGTTCACGAGGGTAACGAGGCTCCGGATTTTTGTCCACTTTGCAAGGCTCCAAAATCTAAATTCAAAGAGATGGTAGAGACAGATGGTGCACTTCAGTTTGCAGATGAGCATGTAATAGGAGTAGCTAAAGGTTGTGATGCAGAGGTGATGGAGGGGCTTAAGACACACTTTGCCGGAGAGTGTTCTGAGGTTGGAATGTATTTGGCTATGAGCCGTCAGGCAGATAGAGAGGGATACCCTGAGATTGCCGAGGCATTTAGAAGATATGCTTTTGAGGAGGCAGACCACGCTGCAAGATTTGCAGAGCTTATAGGTGATGTTGTATGGGATACAGAGACTAACCTAAAGAAGAGAATGGAGGCTGAAGCCGGTGCGTGTGAGGACAAGAAGAGAATTGCAACTTTAGCCAAGAAGTACAATTACGATGCTATTCACGACACTGTTCATGAGATGTGCAAGGATGAGGCTCGTCATGGAAAAGGTTTCGAAGGGTTGTACAATCGTTACTTCAAAAAATAGCAAAAAAGAGGGGTATCAAATAGAGGAGGTGGCCGCGGCCACCTCTTTTTTCATTCTCTATTGTAATAGTAGTCGTTCCTCTCAACCACCTTGGGCGGCAGGTTGCGCATATTGTGGCTTATTCTTCAAAGTATTTTTTCCAAAAATCAAAATTAAAATTTATGGGCAGAATTCTAATTTTGTAGAAATCGTATTGAAGCTTATATGGAAGACTATTTGGCTTATATTTAGTCCTATATAGGCAACTTATATCAATACTGCTTTCAAAAGTTTTTTGATTTTTAATAAAAATTTCAACCCATTCTCCATCCAAGGTAAGTTCGAAACATTTAACATCTTTAAATATAGAATCTTCAAAATACTTATCTAAATCTTTACTGTTAAATGTAATATTCTTAGCTTCAATTGGTTTATAGCGTTTCGTGCTGTGTGGTTTAATCCTAAATAAGTGCAATAAGTTTCCTTTATGAAACCAAGCTACTTTATAATTATGGAAAGCTATGGAATACACAAAAACGGTATCAACTTGATTATAAGATCTTTTTATTATTCTGTCAGTCCTTCTTTGCAAGCATGCTTGCGGATTACAACTACACAGTAAAACAGACAGAAATAGCATTATAGTTATAATAATTCTTGTTTTCATTCTTGTAGTATTTGTTAGTATTCACACTGCTCGACATATGCTAGCAATACTTTTATCATTGTAATATTTCTTCCCGACAAAGAAGACTATTAATGAGGATAAGAGAATATAAAAAATATAAACCATCGAAAAATTGTTGCCAATATATAACTTATAACTCTTATTTTACCTTTGACAAACAGCAATGAAAGTAATAGACCTATTAGGCCACACAATATTTGCATAATCAAATATTCATATGGTAATTTAAAAATAAATAGTACAACGCCACTTATATAAAGATAAAATAAACTAATAGATTCATAGATGTATATTATATCCACAAAAGAAACTACAACAGCAAAAGCTATTTTTATTATTTTTTTAGTCAAAATTACCATTTTTCTCTTGATTTTGCATATTTATCATACATTATTACTCAATAGTTAATGAACCAAGATCTCACCACTTTTATTCACTATTTAAAAAAAAGTATATCTTTGGAAAAACTTCTTCAAATGCATTATCCTGTAAAGAAGGGTTATTCCCATACTCTAAACCAGCTTCAATATACCAATTTATCATTTCTTTTTGTTCAGCACTTGTCATTCTGAGTGAGTGAATAAATTTGTTCTCACCAATCTGTTCTATCAAATCAACGATAACTGCACCGTGATCATAACCGACACTTTCATAAAATTTTAGTATTGATAATTGCATTATGGAAACATCATCGCCATTTACAGCCTTACTTAATAGTTCGCAATAATCTATACCTTGTTCATCTGAAACTACAAGTAACGATTCTGACACATCAATACCATTTATTACTTTGCCACCACAGCCGACAAAACAGATTAAGGGTATAGTATAGAACATAAAATTTTTAATAAAGTAATAATTCATTATTCAGTCTCCTTTTGTTTGTATGGTATTTTATCATCTCCTATCACCTCCATGGTGCCATATTTTGTGGAATTAATACTCTTTCTACATACATATAATGTAGTTCTTTACCTCCGAACGTCCAATATAAAGAAATCCCAGTTCCAATTCCTTTAATAAATCCTAAAGAACCAATTAACATATCAAATCCGTACTCAACTTTTTCATCTAATGTTCCCGCAAAATTAAATTTATAACCAGATGCGACTATGCCAAAAACTCCAAATAGATCTCCTCCAGTTCTCCAATATTTTCCGATATTGCTAATTTTTGTAGTTTTAATCCACTGATTGCCACTCCATCCGTTTTTATAAAAATTTGGATTCCATGAGCCTTTACTGTTTGTCAGCCTAAACGTGGCAGAACAGTTCTCCGCTAATAATCCTATACTGCCGGCAATAGCAGAGCCTTTTGATGAAAGAGATGCAACCTTAGTATTAAAATCAGCCATACTGCTTTCATTATCTAAATAATATTCAGAACTTTGTTTGTATAGATTTCCGTCTTTTCCCTTATTCTGAGTATAAAGAGTAATTATTCCAAGATTTTCTTTAATGTAATTTTCTCCTATATTTGTCCATGTAATACCAGCGTCATCTTCAATTGTAAGATCTTGTGAATTTTTCCATTCAATTCTCATTTTCTCATCCTTCCCATTACCTTGGTACCAGTCTCTACCGTCTGGATCAAAATACATTATAGGATTCCCCCCGCAGTACACATAAGGAGACATAGAGGCGTACTTCTCTGCCAACGGATCCGGAACGAACCACCGTCCGGTGAAGTCATCATACATCCTTGCACCGTAGTCTGTGAAGCCAATGCCTCCAAGCGTCTGCACCTCCTTGCCGTTGTACTTGTAGAGGTTGGTTGCAAGTTGCGGATAACTGTTGCCTGTTGAGGTTCTCATACCCAAAGGGTAGTAGTCGTTCCTCTCCACTACACTGCCGCTGTCCTGTTGGCATTTGTATGTCAGTTGTATTTTCATCTTATTCATTTTTTCTTGTTTTTAAAAGATTTAAAAAGAGACATAACAGCACTTCCGAGAGAATTCATTAGATTGTCACGTTTTTGAGTTGTACTTGTATATAATAACCTAATTGTCAGTCACCGCAATATGTAATATGCATTGCGGTGACTTTGTGTAAATATGGTTACGGTCTATTTATAATACTCGCATTCCCATCTTAAATCGGAAAAACGTTCACACTCAAATGCCGTTATTTTTTCTTTTTTCAGAATCTTGTGAAGCCTATCAGTTATTATTATTCTCAAAGAATTATCTTGTATGAAAACATCACAGCCGTCCCATGTATTTGCATCAAACCACCCTCCCACATATTCTTTATATTCAGTTATATGACCATTGTCATCTATTACAGGTTCTATAGGCTGGTTTTTCAAATCAAGCGGACCACTTCTGCCGACAATAGAAAAGCCGTTATATCCTTTAATAATACCACCTTTTTTGTCGTATATTACAACGGGATATGATTTCCATCCTGTTATTTTATTTTCCTCCAAAATATTCTTCATTCTATCCGAGATAAGATATGCACTTGGCCATCTCATATCCAAAACATCCCTAAATCTTTTTCCCTCATGTGTTTGATGAAATATTAACGGGAATTCCAATCCTGACCAGTCTCCCTTGATAATTTTTTCATTCATAAATGTATTTGCATCAAATTTTTGAAAGTATCTATTTCTATCCGGGAAAACAGATACAGTAGTTAAATACCCTTTACTGTGAAAAGTATAAAAATCTTTCATTGACAGTTCTTTCATGACATTATTTCATTTTATATTCATAGATTTTTTCCATTGCTTCTTCCATGTGCTTAAATATCTCATCTTTGTTAGGAGCGTTTGAGCGTTCAAAAAATTTTTCCCAAGATTTATTGTATTTACTTGCTTTTTGCAGGTGGAAGTTCTTTTCTAACCAAATACCATATTTTGGATTATTTATATCTATTCCTGCCTCATTGAATTTATCTTTAAATTTATTAGGAAATACGTGATGTGCTTGTTTGTCAGGAGGTCTTATTCCAGTCCGCTCAGCAAGATTATATCTGAAATTACCATAAGTAAAAGACCTATAATGTTTGATTGGTTCTGCTGTAGTCATTGAGATAGAGGCCTTACTTACTCTACTCATCTCAATAGAAGTTGTAGGTGTTGACGACATCGCGAATATAGCAGCAACATTATGAGGACTAAATATCTGCATCATCTTCCAAGCTCTATATTGCTTGTCCGTATCAGCTTTTATACCTTCACCCGGAACATGTTCGTAATTATAATTTCGTTCACTTAGGGCATTTTCAATATCTCCGACAGAAGCATCATCACCGGCCAAGTGAACATAAGCCATCTTGAACAATTGTTGTCTGTCTTCAGTCCTGTTTTCTATTGTACCATTATATAGGTCCAAATACCAATCAGATGCCATCCCATAGATGTCCACCATGCTAATCGGATTCCCGCCGCAGTACATATAAGGAGACATAGAGACGTATTTCTCAGCAAGAGGATCCGGAACGAACCACCGTCCGGTGAAGTCATCATACATCCTTGCACCGTAGTCCGTGAAGCCGAGGTCTCCAACTATTTGCACCTCCTTGCCGTTGTACTTGTAGAGGTTGGCTGTCAGCTGCTGGTAGCTGTTGCCTGTGGCTGTCCTCATACC
>UQWT01000033.1 GCA_900544815.1 uncultured Bacteroidales bacterium
AACTGTCCCCTTCCCAGTTGAGAAATATAGAGAGGGAGCTTGAATGCAGAATATTGGACAGGACCAATCTTATTTTGGATATTTTTGCACAGAGAGCCAAAACAGCATACGCAAAGACACAGGTTGAACTTGCACAGTATCAGTATCTTCTACCAAGACTTACAAGAATGTGGACACACTTGGAGAGACAGAGAGGAGGTATAGGTATGAGAGGCCCCGGAGAGAGCCAGATAGAGACAGACAGACGTATTATCTTAGACAAGATAAGCAGGCTTAAGGAGCAGCTTAAAAAGATAGACAAACAGATGGCCTCGCAACGAGGAAACAGGGGTAATATGGTAAGAATCTCCCTTGTAGGTTACACCAACGTTGGGAAAAGCACCCTAATGAATCTACTCGCTAAAAGCGATGTATTTGCAGAGAACAAGCTCTTTGCAACATTAGACACCACAGTAAGAAAAGTTGTCATAGAAAATGTTCCCTTCCTGCTCAGCGATACCGTTGGTTTTATAAGAAAACTACCAACCCAATTGGTTGAATCGTTCAAGAGTACCTTGGATGAGGTTAGGGAGGCAGATATACTCATGCATGTTGTAGATATTTCGCATCCAAACTTTGAGGATCATATACGGGTGGTAAAACAGACTCTGCAGGAGATTGGGGCCGGAAACAAGCCCGTATTCATGATTTTTAACAAGATAGACGCTTACAAGTATATTGAGGCAGATGAGTTTGAGATAGGCCCTAAAAAACAGGAAAATATAAGTTTGGAAGAGCTTAAGAACTCATGGATGTATAAGGAGAATACACCCGCAATATTCATCTCTGCAAAACAAAAATTACATATAGACAAACTCCGAAACGACCTTTACAAAATGGTGGCGGAGATTCATGCAGGACGCTATCCTTTTGATAATTTCCTATGGTAGAATATGCATAAAATCCAACACTAACCCAACGGTCTTGTCTTCCTCCTCAATAAAGCAGTTGTGGCCCGTGTTTGGCAACAAAACAGATTTGATATTGGGATTAAAGGAGATTATCTTTTCATAATTCTCCTTCCCGATAAATGAGTCTTTGTCTCCAAAGATCATAAGACCATCATTTAGAGTTTTAATGAATGGAGAGTTATCTGCCCTTGATACCAACCCCTTGATTGATGCTATGATACCGGCAGGATCGTGTGCATCTACATTTTCTACCGTTTCCTCTATCTTATCTCCAAATCTTCTAAGATTCTCGGGGGCATACATTTTAGGAATACCAAGTTGGGCAATTGCCGTGAGCTTTCCTTTTTTAATAAGCTCTATCTCCCTCTCCCTATCGTGCAGTTTTTGGGGATCATCTGCAAAAGGGGTGGAATTAAGCAGTATCATACCCTTTGAACGGGCAGGATATCTTTTTATAAACTCTTGTGCAACGTAGCCTCCCATGGAGTGACCGGCAAAATAAGCTGAATCTACATTGCATTTATCCAATACCCCTGCAACAACATCTGCCATAAACTCCATTGTATTAACCTCTTTAGTACCAGTTAAACCGTGTCCGGGAAGATCCAATGAGATTATTCTCACATATGGAGAAAGTCTCTCTTCAAATTCACTGAAAATATAGAGAGTTTCAAGGTATCCATGCAAAAGCACAAGCGCTGTATCACCCTTTTGTGTATCCGATATATGAACAGGAATACCTTGGGATATTGCGTAAAATTCCATAAAAAGCTATTTAAGTAACCTTCAAAAATAGCCCACATCATCTTAAGGAATCTTTTCGGTCTATATCTCTTTTCTCTAAAATATTCTCTTAATCTGAAGTAGCTTATTTTTTCATGTTATTAAAAAGGCGGTGAACAGTACAAGCACACCGCCCTTAAACAATCAATTAATAAGATATTTATCCTTAATCTTTCAATTTAGCACACAAGAACTCACGATTAAGTCTTGCAATATGGGTAACCGAAATAGCTTTAGGGCACTCCATCTCACAAGCACGTGTATTTGTACATGCACCAAAACCAAGCTCATCCATCTTTGCAACCATATTCTTGGCTCTTCTTACTGCCTCTACCCTACCCTGTGGCAACAATGCAAGTGAACTTACTCTTGCAGATACAAATAGCATAGCAGAACCATTCTTACAAGTAGCAACACAGGCACCACATCCTACACAAGCTGCAGCGTCCATACTTTCATCTGCCTTTTTCTTTTGGATAGGAGTCGCATTTGCATCCGGAACACCACCCGTATTTACAGAGATAAAACCACCTGCCTGAAGAATCTTATCAAATGCGCCTCTATCTACAACAAGGTCTTTTATAACAGGAAATGCCGCACTTCTCCATGGCTCTATTGTAATAGTATCACCATCTTTGAATTTACGCATGTGAAGCTGACATGTTGTGATTTCGCTGTCGGGGCCATGTGCATGACCGTTAATATATAATGAACAAGCTCCGCAAATACCTTCACGACAATCGTGGTCGAAACTTACGGGACCTTCCGATTTACAACCTTTATTTACTGCAACAGGGTCTATCTGCTGTTCTATGAGCTGCTCATTGAGAATATCCATCATCTCCAGAAAAGAACTGTCGGGAGATATATTTTTTACCTGATATGTCTCAAAATGACCTTTTTCTTTTGCGTTTTTCTGACGCCAAACTTTTAATGTTAAATCCATATCTACTCTCTCCTTTCTAGTCTTTATAGTTTCTTGTTGCTACCTCAATGTATTCATATTTAAGCGGTTCTTTATGAAGCACAGGCTGTTTGTCGGGACCCTGATACTCCCAAGCAGCTACATACATGTAGTTTACATCATCTCGCTTGGTTTCTCCATCAGGAGTCTGCATTTCAACCCTAAAGTGACCACCGCAAGACTCGTTTCTGTCCAATGCATCAATAGCCATAAGCTCGCCTATCTCAAGGAAATCTGCCAACCTTAGAGCCTTCTCCAACTCCTGGTTGAACTGCTCGTTTGTTCCTGCTACATAAACATTGCTCCAGAACTCTTTTCTAAGAACTTTTATCTTCTCAATAGCAGTTTTCAACCCCTCTTCACTGCGAGCCATACCAACGTATTCCCACATGATATGTCCAAGATCTCTATGAAGTGTATCAACAGATTTCTTTCCCTTAATAGAAAGAAGTTTTGCAATCTTATCTTTAACGGCTTTCTCTGCCTCAGCAAATTCGGGAGCATTGGTATCTACCTTAGGTGCCTGAATCTTGTGTGACAAATAATCTCCAATTGTATAAGGAAGAATGAAATAACCATCTGCAAGTCCCTGCATAAGTGCAGAAGCACCAAGTCTGTTTCCACCGTGATCCGAGAAGTTTGCCTCTCCAATAGCATACAGACCCGGAACAGTTGTCATAAGGTTATAGTCTACCCAAAGTCCTCCCATTGTATAGTGGATGGCAGGGTAAATCATCATTGGCTCCTCGTATGGGTTAACATCTGTAATCTTCTCGTACATCTGGAACAGGTTACCGTAACGTGCGGTAATCACATCCTTACCAAGACGCTCGATTGCGGATTTAAAGTCCAAGAATACTGCAAGTCCTGTCTCGTTTACACCAAAACCGGCATCACATCTCTCTTTTGCAGCACGTGAAGCAACGTCTCTTGGTACAAGGTTACCGAATGCAGGATATCTTCTCTCCAAATAGTAATCTCTGTCCTCCTCCGGTATCTGTGATGCTTTAACCTGTTTTTTACGCAATCTCTCAACATCCTCTTTCTTCTTAGGTACCCATATTCTACCATCGTTTCTCAACGACTCTGACATAAGGGTAAGTTTAGACTGCTGGTCTCCGTGTACAGGGATACATGTTGGGTGAATCTGAGCGAAACATGGGTTTGCAAAAAATGCTCCCTTCTTGTAGCATTGCCATGCAGCAGAACCGTTACTGTTCATTGCATTGGTTGAAAGGAAGAATACGTTACCGTATCCGCCTGATGCAATTACAACTGCATGAGCGCCGAATCTCTCAATCTCTCCTGTTACTATATTTCTTGCAATAATACCTTTTGCTTCACCGCCTATAACAACAAGATCAAGCATCTCATGTCTTGGGTAAGATTTTACCTGTCCCTTTGAAACTGCTCTGTTCAATGCGGCATACGCACCCAAAAGAAGCTGCTGTCCGGTTTGACCACGGGCATAGAAGGTACGACTTACCTGTGCACCTCCAAATGATCTGTTATCCAACAATCCACCGTAATCTCTTGCAAAAGGAACACCCTGAGCAACGCACTGGTCGATGATGTTGTTGCTCACCTCTGCAAGTCTGTAAACGTTTGCCTCTCTTGAACGATAGTCTCCACCTTTAATTGTATCATAGAACAGACGATAGATAGAGTCGTTGTCGTTCTGATAGTTCTTTGCGGCGTTTATACCACCTTGAGCGGCAATTGAGTGTGCACGTCTTGGCGAATCGCTTATACAAAATACTTTAACATTATAGCCAAGTTCTCCAAGTGAAGCAGCTGCAGAAGCACCTCCCAAACCTGTTCCAATAACTATAATGTCTAATTTACGCTTATTAGCCGGACTAACTACGCGAATATGAGCTTTGTGATTCGTCCACTTATCAGCCAAAGCTCCTTCAGGAATTTTTGATATTAATTTTTCGGCCATTATTTATTAATTTTTGAAACTAGTTTCCAGAAAATTTTCCACAATTTTAGTTACTTTTTATGAATTTACCAACTAATATTGACAAATGCTCAATTTTATGGCAAACCTCCTGATTTTTTTTAAATTAAAATTGGTAAAAGCCATATGAGTTTGCAGTTATTAGTTTATTGTTTATAGTTCAAAGTCAGTTAATTAGTTGATAAATTTAAAGATATTAGTTTTTCTTCTTTACTCTATAAACTCTCCACAATAAACTTTTATAGTGCTGTCTATACACTATAAACCTTCAACTCTTAACTAAATCAGGCCAATGCTAACGCTAACGCCAACGCAAAATAATAATTTAGAGCTATATTTGTAGAATTATCACAAAGAAAAATAAATTGCATTATGACAATAAAAAAAATTCTTTTATGCTGTACTATTACACTTACAGCTTTATGCAACAGCGCATTAGGACAAGATAACCTTAATCTTGTACCTCTTCCCAACAGTATAAAACTTAATGAAGGATATTTTTCTTTTAATGAAAATACCTATATCGTCTGTTCTAACAGGTTTAACAGAGAGTATCTTGCCGGTATTTTAAGGACAGCTACAAAATTCCCAATACCTCTAAAAAGTGTGACAGGCGGAAATAATGCTATTGTTTTCTATAATTCAAAAGATTTCAATATTCCAAATGAAGGGTATGAACTTAGAGTACTTCCAAACAGAATAGAGATAAAATCATCATCTGAAGCAGGAGAATTTTATGCCATACAGACTCTGTTACAACTGCTCCCTCCCACCATTTACGGATATGCAACAGGTTGGGAGAAATGGAATATCCCGGCTGTTGAGATAACCGATTCTCCAAGATTCCATTATAGGGGGTTTATGTTAGATGTATCCAGAACCTTCTTTGGAACAGATGTAATCTACAAAATTTTAGACTGGCTTGCATACCACAAGATAAACAAGTTTCATTGGCATCTCATAGATGACAACGGGTGGAGAGTAGAGATAAAAAAATATCCTCTTCTTACAGAAAAAGGGGCTTGGAGAGGTCCCGGAGAGGTTCTTCCTCCTGCATACGGTTCTGGTAATAAGAGATATGGTGGTTACTATACACAGAATGAAATTAAGGATATAATAAAATATGCAGCTGACAGAAACATTGATATTATCCCGGAGATAGACATGCCTGGGCACAGCAAGTCTATTGTTGCAACATATCCTCAGATGAGATGTGATATAGCAAATTATACAGAAAGTGTTAATGGAGAGGCATTTAACGCATGGTGTGTTGGAAAGGCAGATAAGAGCAATTTTAAGATGATAGACGATATAATAAAAGAGATTGCAGCTCTTTTTCCAAGCAAAATAATTCATATAGGTGGTGATGAAGTTAATTTCAGTATTTGGAAGGAATGTCCTCATTGTCAGGCTTTAATGAAAGAAAAAGGGATAAAGTCAGAACCAGAACTGCAAAACTACTTTATGGAGCGGGTTGGAAAGATTATAAAGAAATATGGCAAGAATACGGCCGGATGGGATGAGATTGTTGCTGTTAATGATCTTCCCGACAATTCCATCGCATACGCTTGGAATAGTGCCAAAAAGGGAAAAGAGGCTGCCGCAAAGGGTATTAATGTTGTGACTCAAGTGTGCCAATATCTCTATTTTGATATGAAATATACCCCTATAGAGAGAGGTCACAACTGGGCTTCTGTTATAAGTTCAGAGAAGGCGTATAGCTTTGATCCAATTAGTACTCTTGGTGTTACAAAAGATGAGGAAAAATATATACTTGGACCTCAAAGCGGTTTATGGTGCGAACTTCTAAACAGACCTGCAAGATTTCTTGAATATCAGACCTGGCCAAGAAACGCTGCCTTGGCAGAAATAGGATGGACTAATCAATCTTTAAGAAAATGGGAAGATTTTAACAAGAGATTATCTAAAAAGCATTATGAAAGGATGTTTAATATGGGAATAGCTTTTAGAGTTCCTTATCCTAATGTTGTTTATGAAAATCATACATTAAAAGTAGATCTGCCATATGATTGGATGGTGGTAAGATACACATCGGATGGTAGCGAACCTACTTGTAATTCACCTGTTTATACGGGTGATATTGTAACATATGAACCTAATAATTTTAGATTTGCATCCTTTTATAAAGATATTTTAAAAAGCATAACGGTAAAAGCTTCCAATATTAAGACAGATTATATTAAACCAAATGTAAAAGTTACTGCAAGTTATGAGGCAAATCCAAAGTTTCCTTTATCTAATGCAGAAGATTACAATTTTAATACATATTCAAGAAGTAAAAGGAATATAGGTAATGGAGATTGGGTTTTATACAGTTTTACAGAGCCTGTAGAATGTTCTAAAATAACTATAGAGGTTGGTATTCCTAATATTACTGCGTATGGCCTTACAGACGGACATATCGAGTATTCATACGATGGTTTAAATTTTAAAAGAGGGGAAAATTTTACAGATAATATTGCTGTTATAAAACCATTAAAAGCTGTTAAGGCTGTTAAGATTGTTGCAGACGGATATTCTGATGGTAGTAATCTTTCTATACAAGATCTTAAAATAGAAGCAAAATAAAATTTAATAAAAATGAGGGCCCACAGCCCTCATTTTTTATTCATATAACTCTTTTACCTTCTCCCATACAGATGAATAATATTCTGAGTGTATATTCCCTTTTTTATTCCAATCAATCTTTTCAGCTTCGCTAAATATGTAATCTTCTACAGGTTTTATACGCTGAATCCAACCTGTTTTCTCTATATTCCATAAAAGAGAAAAATTAAAATATTTATTACCATTACCCCTTTTTACAGGAAAAATTGCACTTTTAGCCTGCAAAGAAAGGTCACATATAGGAGCATTCAACCTTTTATCTTTCTTATCAAAACCATCTTTCGCATTGTCGGGAACTTTAATAGAAGACTTCATAAAAGATGGAATCCCCTCCTCCCCTGCTTTTACACATAAAGGCACGGCAACAGCTGCAGGCGGATAACCTAAAACTGTCCACATCAAAGGATTCTCACTGCCATGGAAAACAACTACTGCTGTACTCGATTTACGAGGAATAAAATCTTGATCTATAAACCACTCCAACCCATTATTCTTTACTGCCTCCTCTTTTAGATCAATATCCAAAAGAGAATGATAAAATGAACGTGATAAGTTGTCTAAAATCCAACGAGGAGTTATATCACCGCCCCTTGCAATTCTCTTCTTTATTATATTATCTGCTGTTGTATATCTTATATATCCCATTCCTTCATCTTTTCTACCGGTATAAGAATGGTTTGTGTATACCAAATATCCCTGAGGTGCTATCTTTGGATCATTTACATCTATTTTTGTCCAGCTTGTATTATTCACCTCATAATACGCTGCTCCACCTTCACTGTCTATAACACCAAAATTTGTCTCAACCCCCATAGGTCTTTTAAGAGTATCGAGTAATTTTTCAAAATCTGCGAGATTCTTGCATCTTCCAAGTGCCTTAAACATGAGTGTTCCCTCATTATCCATTTTTGAATCTGGTATATTGTCATTTTTAAGGTTATATGAAGCTGTATTCATTATGCAGAAACCTGCATCGTTTGAGCCGCTCCAAGCCTCAAAAGATCTTTTGCCCCCTTTTGTTACCAAAGGTGAATTTACCAAAGCATAGAAACTGTATTTTGGACCTTTGAAATACTCTATTCTATTATTCTCCTCTCCGGTATCCCTATGTTTCCACATTACAGGTTTGCCATCCTTGTTTACTTTACTTGTAAAGATTGCAGAGGTACAGGAATCTGCAGGAGTGTATACCATTAAAAATAATGATATACAAAGAACAGTCTTTAAAAATAGGTTTTTAATCATAGTAAAAAATAGTTAAAATAGTGTGTTATCTTTATTGTATAATATTCCCAAATGTTTATATGCCAATTCTGTAACCTCTCTTCCTCTTGGCGTTCTCTGAATAAATCCCTCCTTTATAAGGAATGGTTCATATACCTCTTCAACCGTTCCCGAGTCCTCTCCTATTGCTGTTGCTATTGTATTCAAACCAACAGGCCCCCCTTTAAATTTGTCTATAATAGTTGAAAGTAGTTTATTATCCATAAAATCCAAACCTCTTTTATCTATATTCAAGGCGTCGAGAGCATATTTTGTTATATGTATATCTATTGTTCCGTTCCCCTCCACCTGAGCAAAATCCCTTACTCTTCTAAGAAGAGAGTTGGCTATCCTTGGTGTTCCTCTGCTTCTAAATGCAATCTCCATGGCAGCCTCATCATCTATAGGAATATTCAATATAAATGCACTCCTCTTTATAATCTTCTCAAGAACTGCCGCATCATAATATTCAAGATGACACTGTATTCCAAATCTGGCTCTCAAAGGTGAGGTAAGCATTCCACTCCGAGTTGTTGCCCCAACTAATGTAAAGGGATTAAGAGAGATCTGCACACTTCTTGCCCCGGGCCCTTTATCCAACATTATATCTATTCTATAATCCTCCATTGCAGAATACAAGTATTCCTCAACAACCGGAGATAGCCTGTGTATCTCATCTATAAATAGAACATCCCCCTCATCCAAACTTGTAAGAAGACCGGCAAGGTCACCCGGTTTATCTAATACAGGACCGGATGTTATCTTCATCTTTACACCAAGTTCATTAGCTATAATATTAGCTAATGTTGTCTTTCCTAAGCCGGGAGGACCGTGTAAAAGGACATGATCTAAGGATTCACCTCTCTTTACGGCAGCTTTAACAAAAATTTTTAAATTCTTTATTACTTTTGCCTGTCCGCTAAAGTTTGAAAAATCTTTAGGTCTTATCACACCTTCTAATTCGGAATCAGAATATTTAGACTCCTCCCGTGGATTAAAATTATTCTCGCTTCGCATCATACCAAAATCTATAATAAGACATTCAAAATTAAAAAACATCTTATAATACAAAATTATATATTTTTTATCTAAAAATTATTGGTTTTTATTATTGCTGTGTTAATATGTTGATAAAATTAAATACTAACATATACTTCATTTTAGTATTGTTTATTAAACATGTTTATCAACAGTTTTATACGTACTTAATTATTTGAATAATAATTATTAATATATATTTATCAACAGATGTTTATAAATATTTTGCAATATCTTTTAACTTATTTAACAGTTGATAAACCATGTTGAAAAGTTTATATAAATTGTGGTGTTTGATTATTGTAATTAAAGTGAATAATTTTATATACTACTTTTTTATCTAATAAAAAATATAGTTAATACTAGTTGTTAACTGTGTTATTAATAAGTTTTCAACAGCTTTTTCTTGAATATTGTTGAAAACTATATTTATTTTGCATTCTGTTATGGAAAATGCAGATTTAAAAGGCGTTCTATTTGAGCAACCTGCTCAAATACAGATTAATAAAGCTTTAAAAGATAAATGCGTTAAAATAGTCAGAATTAACGGATTATTCTCATCTTCTAAATCATTTGCTATATCCGGTGCGGTTATAAGCGGTATTCATTTAATTATTGCAGATACTAAGGAGCAGGCGCAGATGTTTGCTAATGATCTTTATGTATTGTTGGGGGATGATGATGTTTTTTATCTTCCTACCTCAAAAGGAACGGTATCAAGGATAAGTTCTATAAACGACTCCTCTCATAAAGTACAAAGAACAGCTGCAATAAATGCTCTTAATAGTTTTATAGATGGTTCTTCTAAGAGTAGTTATATAGTGTTGGTAACGTATCCGGCTGCTATACATGAGAAGATTATGAATAAGGTGGAGTTGGATAACTCTATTTTTAAAATAAGGAAGGGGGATAAACTTTCTCATGACTTTATAAAGGAAACTCTTGCAGAATATGGTTTTAATAGAGTTGATTTTGTTGGTGAACCGGGTGAATATGCAGTGAGGGGTGGTATTATAGATCTTTTCTCTTTTTCTGATGACAAACCTTACAGGTTAGATTTTTTTGGAGATGAGATAGAGGTGATAAAACAGTTTGATATTAATACCCAACGCTCTATAAAAGATGTTGACAGTATTGATATCTATCCTAATATATATGATAATGAGGTTGATACTCATAAGAATGAGGTTTTTATTACAGATTTCATAAGTAAAACCGAATCATATATATGGATTGATACAATAGATTATGTAAAGGATCAGATAAAACTTATGGATGACGTTGCAAAGAGCAATAGTTCATCACTTTTTGAAGATTTTTATAAAAATAAGCTTATTATTATAGGTGAAATAGATTATGATAAAGATGTACAGGGTTATAAAACAGAGGAGGTTATATTCAATGTTTCTCCCCAACCATCTTTTAACAAGAATTTTAATCTGCTTGAGTCAGATCTTAAAAGGAGGATAGATGAGGGTTATTCTATATATATAAGTTCAGATAACCCAAAGCAGTTTGAAAGATTACGTAGTATATTCGCTCATAATGAGCAGGATGATCTTAGTAAAGTACCAAGGTTTGCGGAGTTAAGATATGCTTTGTCGGGAGGATTCATAGATAATAAAGCTAAAGTATGCGTATATACAGACCATCAGATATTCGACCGATATCACAAGATAAAGATAAAAAGAGAGGTTGCAAGAAGTGAGAAACTTACTCTAAATGAACTTAGTGCTTTTCAGATTGGGGATTATGTTGTTCATATAGATCATGGTGTAGGCGTTTTTGGAGGGCTTGTAAAGACTAATCTTAATGGAAAGGTTCAGGAGGCTATAAAACTTATATACAAGGATAATGATGTGATATTTGTCTCAATTCACGGTATTCACAGAATTTCAAGGTTTAAGAGTAAGGATGGAACTCCTCCAAAGATCTATAAACTTGGTAATGGAGCGTGGGAAAAACTCAAGACTCAGACTAAAAGTAAGGTTAAGGATATTGCAAGGGATCTTATAAAACTTTATGCAGAGAGAAGACAGGCAAAAGGGTTTGCATTTTCTGCAGACACATATATGCAAAACGAGCTTGAGGCCTCTTTTATATATGAGGATACTCCGGATCAATTGAAAACTACTCAAGCAGTTAAGGATGATATGGAAAAGGATTGTCCTATGGACAGGTTGGTTTGCGGTGATGTAGGTTTTGGTAAGACGGAAATAGCTGTAAGGGCTGCTTTTAAGGCTGTTGCAGACAGTAAGCAAGTAGCCGTACTTGTTCCTACTACAATTCTTGCTTTACAGCATTACAAGACTTTTTTAAAAAGACTAAAGGATTTTCCTTGTAAAGTTGAATATTTAAGCAGGTTAAAGAGCGCAAAAGAGATACAGGCTATAAGTGATGAGTTGGCCAATGGAAAGATAGATATAATAATAGGTACGCATCGTCTGCTTAACAAGGAGATAAAGTTTAAAGACTTGGGGCTGCTTATTATAGACGAGGAGCAGAAGTTTGGGGTTGCTGCAAAGGAGAAACTAAGACAGATGAAGATGTCTATAGATACCCTTACTTTAACTGCCACCCCTATACCGAGAACTCTTCAGTTCTCACTATTGGGTGCAAGAGATCTCTCTATCATAAACACACCTCCACCTAACAGGTTGCCTGTTCAGACAGAGATAATAGATTTTGACGAGGATCTTATAAGAGAGATAATAACCAGTGAGATTGAGAGGGGTGGGCAGGTATTCTTTGTTCATAATAAAGTTGAGGATATTCTTGCCATAGAGGATATAATCAAGAGGATATGTCCGGGTGTAAAGACGGCAGTTGGACATGGTAAGATGGAACCAAAGGAGCTTGAATCTATAGTGTTGGATTTTATGGCCGGTGATTATGATGTATTAGTTGCAACAACAATAGTTGAAAATGGTATAGATGTCCCTAATGCCAATACTATTATAATAAACCAGGCTCAAAATTTTGGACTTAGTGATCTGCATCAATTAAGAGGTAGGGTAGGGCGTTCTAATCAGAAGGCATACTGTTATCTTATTGTTCCTCCAATGGTTTCAATATCAGATGATGCAAGAAGAAGGTTACGTGCAATAGAGGCTTTCTCAGATCTTGGCAGCGGTTTTAATATTGCAATGCAGGATTTGGATATAAGGGGTGCCGGTAATCTTCTTGGTGGGGAGCAGAGCGGGTTTATAGCGGATATGGGTTTTGAAACATACCAGCGTATTCTTGAGGAGGCGTTTATGGAGCTTAAGCAAGAGGAGTATCTTAAGAGTGGGGGAGAGGAGAGTGATTTGTCGGGAAGAAAAGAGTTAAAAAAGGCAAGAAAGATAGATTTGACGAGGGGTGAAAAGAATAGTGAGGAGTTTGAGGAGGCCGTTGAAAAGACAAAACTTGCAGACCAATATATAACTGATTGTACTATAGATACAGATTTGGAACTTCTTATTCCCGACAACTATATCTCTCAGGTTTCCGAGAAGATAAGACTGTACAAGGAGCTTGATACCCTTTTAAGGGAGGATGACCTTAAAAAGTTTGAAGAGAATCTTATAGACAGGTTTGGAGAGCTCCCGTATCAGTTAAGGCAACTTATGTTTGTGGTAAGATTGAGAAGAGAGGCAATACAACTTGGTTTTGAAAGGATAGTATTGAAAAACAATAAGATGCTTGTCTATTTTGTACATGATAGCAGATCCCCTTACTATGCTTCTCCTGTTTTTGAAGGGATTTTGTCTGTTGTGAGTTCAGGTTTTAATGCTTTTGTTCTTAAAGAGCAGAATAATAAACTAATGATGACAGCAAACGAAGTTGGAAATGTAGAGATGGCTTATAACATTGTTTTACAGTTGAAAGAGAAATTGCAAAAACAAAACTTTGTTAGATGGAATTGATATAATTACTATATTTGTAGCCTTGAATTTTAAAAACGTGGCTGACTTACTTATAGATTTGGGAAATTCTAACTGTAAAGCTGCCTTCCATTATAGGGGAGAGCTTGTACAGGTTTATAAGGATAGTGGAGAGAATCTTAATCTTTTCTTGGATTTTCTTGTAAAGGAGTGGAAAAATTTCTTTAAGGGCTCCTCTATAGATATTATAGTATTCTCAAATGTAAGGGATGAGATGCCTCTTTTTGAAGACAGATTGAGAGAGATTTGCAATAAATTGGTTGTGGTGAAGGATGATATGGAGTTGCCGGTGGAGATGAGATATGGTTTTGTGCCTATTGGTCTTGGAGCAGACAGACTTGCGGGAGCTTTGGCTGTTACAATGATGTTTCCTAATGATAACTGTATAAAGTTTGATTTTGGAACTGCTCTCACAGTAGACTTTATAGATAAAGGTGCGTATTATGCAGGTGGAAATATCTCTCTTGGTTTTAAAACAAGACTGAGAGCTTTGAATCATTTTACAAAACGTCTTCCTTTGATTGAGCCGGATGTTGATTGTCCCGATATAGGGATAAATACGAGTGGGGCTATTACTGCAGGTGTTGAGTTAGGCTTAATATTTGAAGTGGATGGATATATGAATAAGTATCCCGACAGAAAAATAATCTTTACCGGAGGGGATTCTCTTTATTTTGCCGGTAAATTAAAAAGAAAGATTTTTGTAATAAAAAACTTAGTGCTTTTAGGGCTAGGATTAATAGCAGATTATTATGCAGCAGATGTCAATAAGAATTAAAGGTATCCTCTTTATCCTTGCTGTTTTTGCGGCAAGTGTTCGGTTAAGCGGCCAGACGACAGACGCTTTGGGAACGTACACCCCCTATTCTCTCTTTGGAATAGGTGATATTGCAAGACAAGGAACGGCATTTAACAGGGGAATGGGTGGAATAGGTATAGGTGTAAGAGATAACAGGTTTATCAATTATCTTAATCCGGCATCTATTACAGCCAGAGATACACTTTCTTTTATGTTGGACTTTGGATTGAACCAACAGAACTTTTACAATTCAAACGGAGATATAAAATCTGCATATAACACCTTTAATATGCAGAATGTTATTTTTACTGCACCTATCTATAAAAAATCTGCTCTCATTGTAGGTATTACACCATATAGTAATGTTGGATATAAGTTTAATGCGATAGAGACCAATGATGAACTTGTATCTAAATATGGAGATATACAGTACCAAAAGTATGGAGAGGGAAGCATAAACCAGTTATTTATTGGAGGAGCACTGAATTTTCTAAAGAAATTTTCTGTAGGTGCTCAATATGTTTACTATTTTGGTTCCTTGGATAAGTACAGCAATATATATTTTGGTACTTCAACAACTGTAAGGAATATTATTAACAGATGGGATTATTCTGTAAGTTCACACTCTGCACAGGTAGGTCTACAGTATTTTACAAATATAGGGAAAAAAATGGAGTTGACAGCAGGTGTTACTTATAGGCTGAAATCCAAACTTACAGGAGATTTGAAAAGAGAAGTAATTGCTTCAGACAATAGCTCGTCTTCACAGGACACGGTTGTTAATAATACCATAAAGGATCCAAACCTGCATATCCCTTCAGAGATTGGATTTGGTGTATCTCTTAGAAAGAGGGATAAATGGATGATAGGTGCGGATTTTTCTCACCAGAGTTGGAAAGGATCAGATATACCGGAATATAATGGTGTAAATTTCAAACCTGTAGCAGCTAATAGCTATAATATAGGTTTTGAATATATTCCAAATAAATATGATATAAAGTCTTATATGAAGAGGGCTACATATAGAATAGGGGCCTATTACGAAGAATCATACGTTAAGGTAAACAACAGACAGGTTAAAGGTTTTGGTGTAACGGTTGGAACATCGCTTCCTATTCATAGATGGTATAATGCAGCCAATTTTTCAATAGATTTGGGGCAGAGGGGAAGTATAAAGGATAATTTAGTAAGGGAAAGATATATAAAGTTTATAATAAACATAAGTCTTCATGATATTTGGTTTGTAAAATACAGATATCAATAGTTTTGTAAAATAATGAAATATAACAAATAACTAATAAAATCACATCTTTTTTATGAAAACTATGCGCTTGTTTATCACATTGGCTCTTGTTTCAATTGTTGGAACAATAGGGTTGAATGCTCAAGGAAGATTTGGAGCAGATAGTGCCAATTGTGTTAGTTTTTTAAATTTTTACAAAGATTTCTTTAAACAGAATAATCTTAAGGAAGCTGCTCCGCTATGGCAGAAAGCAATGAAGTCTTGTCCTCCTACAGCCAGCCAGAATATGCTTATGGATGGTAACAAGATTTTCAAATATATAATGAGAAGTTACAAACCGGGTACTCCGGAGTATCAGAATTGTGTAGATTCTATAATGATTCTTCACGATCTCCGTGCAGAATATTATCCTAAGTATGCGTTCAAGGCAAAAGAGAACAAGGCTATTGATTATATTAATCTTGTTAAAGATGATCAGAAGGTAAGAGATATGATCGCAGAGGTTATATCAATGAATGCAAATAAGGCAAACTCTGTTTTGTTTGTAACATATATGGAACGTACAAAGGATCTCTATATTGCGCAGAAAATATCTGCAGAGGATGTTCTTAACGACTACTCAAAATATTCTGAACTTTTCCAGAAAAAGGTAGATGCAGATCCATCTGATCAGAATAAGAGTGCGTATCAGGCTTTTGAGAATTTCTTTATCAACAGCGGAGTTGCAACTTGCGAGAATTTGGTAAAGGTGTTTGAACCTAGATTCCAAGCTAATCAAGAGGATCTTGAACTTGCAAAAACTATTGTTAAAGTATTTGCAGACAGAGAGTGTATGAATGAAGACCTTTATCTTTCTGCAGTTGTTAAGATGCATCAGTTAGAGCCTTCATATAACAGTGCTTACTACCTTTACAAGTTGTATGCAAGTAAAGGTGAAGAGGATAAGGCTATTGAGATGTTGCAAGAGGCTCTTAATTATGAGGATATTGAAGCAAGCAAGAAGGCAGAACTTCTTATGGAGTTGGCAGTTTACACTTATAAGAATAAGTTAGGTTCTGCAAAGGCTGTTGCATACGCAAGAGAGGCAATGGAGATAGATAACAGTCATGCTGCAAGAGCAAACTTCCTTATAGCAAATATATGGGTTGCTACAAGCTGTAAGGGAAGCAATGATATTGAATCACGTGCTAAATACTGGGTTGCAACAGATTATCTAAATAGAGCAAAGGCTTTGGATCCATCTGTTAGTGAGGAGGCAGATAAACTTTTGCGTCAATACAGACAGTATTTCCCACAGGCAGCAGATGCTTTCATGTATGACCTTGTAGATGGTGCTTCTTACTCTGTTTCTTGCGGCGGTCTTAACGCAACAACTACAGTAAGAACCATTAAATAGGCTTATTGAAAGAAGCCTGTTTAGCATTGGCGTTAGCGTTGGCTTTTGCTTTAATTGAGTTGATAGTGTATAGTTAATTAGCTTTGGCATTGGCGTTAGCGTTGGCTATATTAGAAAGTAGAAAAAGTAAGGAAGGTGGAAAGGAGAGAGAACGTAGACTAATCATATCATGGCGAAGAAAAGCTGCGTGAAAACGAACATATTTCTTTTAAAGCTGGTGGCTGTTATCTTTGTAACAACCGCCGGCTTTGTATCATGTAAGAACAAGGACAAAGGGATAGATCCCATTGACTTTAATTCGGCTCCGCGTCAGGTAATAAAAAACATGAAAGCAGTACAATCAAGGAACGGAGGGGTGGTAATGCAGATGGAGGCGGATGTTATGGAGAGCTATTCAAACGATACCTCCTCCTTTGAATTGTTTCCTGCCGGATTTAATGTTTATGGTTATACTAAAGAGGGGGATTTGGAGACGAAGATAAGATCAGATAGAGCAAAACATACAAAACAGGGAAGGGAAGAGCAGTGGGAAGCTACTGGTAATGTAAAGATTTATAACTATATAAAGGGTGAGAGAATGGAAACTGATACCCTTTATTGGAACCAGATGGATCATACAATATATACACACTCCTTTGTGAAGATGTTCTCTCCGCAAGGTTACCTCCAAGGTTTTGGGATGAAGAGCGACGAAATGGCCAAGAATGCAACTATTTTAAGGCCGTTTAATAGTTATGGTATAATTGACAATGATTCTACTAAAACAGGTTATATAGATACTGTTAATTTAATAGGTCCTATAAAAAGATAGCAATGTCACCCTGGATAATTACAATAATATCATTAGTGTTTTCGGCTTTTTTTTCTGCTTACGAAATATCATTCTTTTCCAGCAATAAATTGAGAATAGAATTAGACAGAAAAGCAGGAAAGAGGTATGCTTTGATAATGAACAAGTTCCTGCAAAAGCCCGAGGAGCTTGTCTCATGTCTGCTTATGGGTAATAACGTAGCTTTGGTTGTCTACGGTATTGCCATTGCAAAAATTCTCAATCCGCTCATAGAGCAGTATATAACAACTAATCTTGGAGGTGTTTTGGCTATAGAGACGGTAGTTGCAACAATGATTGTGCTTGTTACAGCAGAATTTCTTCCAAAAATGTTAGGGAAAGTATCACCCAACAGCGTTTTCTCCTCTCTGTACTGGCTCACAATATTCTTTTATTATCTTTTTTATCCATTGACATATATAACCAATAAGCTGTCGTTTATGATAATAAGGCTTTTTGGCTTTAAGAAGAGGGAAAACAATAGAATGTATATCTTTGGTAAGAGCGACTTGATGGATCTTTCCGAGGAGCTTACAGGAGATGAAAAAGAGGATGATGAACATAAGAACGATATTGAGATTTTCCAGAATGCTCTTAATTTCTCTGAAGTTAAGGTAAAGGAGTGTATGGTTCCAAGAACGGAGATTACAGCTATAGATACAGAGGAACCTGTAAACAATCTTTTGGAGTTGTTTATAGAGTCCGGGTATTCGCGTATTCCGGTATATAAAGAGAATATAGACAATATAATAGGATATGTCCATTCAAAGGATCTTATCTACAAAAAAGCAGAAACCATAGGACAATATATAAGACCTGTTGTGTTCAGAGATGAACAGACAAGGGCGCAGACACTTTTAGCCTATCTTATAAAAAACAGACAACCGTTAGCTGTTATAAAAGACGAGTGGGGTGGAACGAGCGGAATAGTTACAATGGAGGATCTTATAGAGGAGATTTTTGGCGATATAAGTGATGAGTTAGACAAAGACGAACTTACAGAGAAAAAGATCAGTGATTCCGAATATGTCTTTGCTTCGAGATTAGAGGTTAAAGAGATTAACAAGAAATATGATATAGGGCTTCCCGACAACGATGAGTATGAGACATTGGGCGGTCTTATAACTTATTATAACGAGAACATTCCAAAAGAGAAAGAGGAGGTTCGAGTAGAAAACTTTCTATTTACTGTTCTTAAGACATCTAAAAACCGCCTTGAAACGGTAAGTCTGAAAATATTAAGCGAATAACAGCTATTTAGATGGTTATTTTTTATTTTTTGTATTAAAATTATTAACTTCGCCCCTCCCAAATAGTGTGGTCTAAACTTGAAAATATTTTAAATTTATATAAACAATGGCAGTTCTAGAGAAAATACGCGTAAAAATGGGCGCGTTCATTACTATCCTAATAGGAATAGCGCTTGTAGGATTTATCATCAATTGGGATGATCTTGCAAGGGTTATATCTTCCGATAATAATATGGGTAAGATAGACGGAACAACTATCTCTTATGAGGATTTTAATTCAAAATTGGAGACTTTAAAGGGTATTTATGGAAGAGCGGATGAACAGGCTCAGGAGAATATGAACAACGCTGCATGGCAGGAGTTCATAAATGAAATAGTTCTAATTCCTGAGATACAGGCCGCAGGCGTAAGAGTTGGTGACGAAGAGATGGTTGCCATGATAAACGGGCAGAGCGTATCTCCTGTTTTTGCAAACCAGCAATACTTTGTAAATGAGAAAGGAGAATTTGATCCGGCAAAAGTGGCTCAGTTTATTCAAGCTATACCGCAAGATCAGACAGGCGGTTTGAGACAGTACTGGAATTATGTAGAGGATCAGGCCAAGGCAGAAAGATTCTTTACAAAATATGCATCTCTTCTTGAAAAGAGTAGCGTAGTAAACCCGTTAGATGTAAAGAGAGCTATAGCCGACAATAATACTACATTTGATGTTGACTTTGTTGTAAAACCATTTGGTTTTCAGCAGGATTCAACAGTTATAGTATCTGATTCAGAAGTTAGTGCATACTATAACAAACACAAAGATCTTTACAAGAATGTAGATAACAGCAGCGATGTTGAGTATGTTCAGTTTGTTGTTGTTCCGTCCGGAGAGGATATAGACAAGACAGAAAAAGAGATAGAGGCTCTTGAACCTGAATTCCAAACTACAACAAATTTAAAGGCTTTTGTAACCAGAAATTCAGATCAGCCATACAACGAAATGTATTTCACAGAGAATGAGCTGGCATCAGTTAGCGACGAATTGGGTGAATTTGCAAAAACAGCCGTTTCGGGCTCTTTCCTTCCTCATTTCAGAAAGGACAATTTATTTATTGCTGCAAAGGTTGCAGATGTAAGGGATATGCCCGATTCTGTATTTGTACAGCATATTCTGCTTCAGGGTAACAATGCAGAAAAAGCAGACAGCCTTATTAATGAGATTAATGGAGGAAAATCTTTCGCAGAGCTTGCTGCACAGTTTTCTGCAGACAAGAATCCTAATGTAGAGGAGACAGGAGATCTTGGCTGGATGACACAGAGATACTCTATTCCGGGTTTTGAAAGCATATTCAAGGCAAAGAAGGGTGAGATCCTTAAATTAACTACAACATACGGTACTCACATCGTTAAGATTAAAGATGCCAAAAACTTTGCAAAGAGGTATAATGTTGCAATGTTGGTTAAAGAGTCTGTTCCAAGCGATAGAACACGTAATGAGTATCGCCAGCAGGCAATGGATCTTGCATCTGCCGGTGCAGGCTCAATTGAGAAATTCAGGCAGGCTGCAAACGAGAAAGGTTATGCTGTAATTCCTGCAAGAGGAGTTAATCCAAGAGCAAAACAGATAAATAACATTGCAGATGCGAGAGAGGTTGTACGTTGGGTTAACGATAATAAGCCGGGTGTTGTTAACACAGAGGAGTTTGATATTGCTAACGGCAGCTGTTTCCTTGTATTAGGTGTAACCGCTAAACATGAGCAGGGTATTGCATCTGAGAAGGAGGTTGCTTCACAGATAAGACAGATATTGACTTTTGAGAAACAGGGTAAGAAAGTTGCCGAGGAGGTTAAGAAAGCTGTTGAAGGTGCAGGTTCACTTGAGCAGGTTGCAGAGAAGCTTGGTTTAACTGTTTCTAACAGAAGCGGAATCTCATTTGCTTCTGTTTCACAGCAATTGGATCCTAAGTTTGTTGGTGCTATTGCAGCAGCAAAAGAGAATACATTGGTAGGGCCTGTAGTAGGAAACTTTGGTGTTTACTACTTTGTTATTAAGAATAAAGAGGTTGGCGAGTTCTATACAGAGGCAGATGCCAAACAGAAAAAGGCACAAGAATTTGCCTACATTTCTAGAATTATTCCTAGTATAATGTCTAGCAAAGTTGAAATTATGGATAATAGAAGCAAGTTCTTCTAATAGAGTGGTTTAAAATTTAAAAAAAGGGAAGAGGGTGATCGGAATTTCCGGTCACCCTCTTCCCTTTTCGGAGTATTCTGTTCTAATTGTTATACATTAAACAGGAAATGCATTATATCTCCATCCTGCACAACATAATCCTTTCCCTCAACCCCAAGTTTACCGGCGGCACGACAGGCAGCCTCAGAGCCATAATGCACAAAATCGTCATATTTTATAACCTCTGCCCTAATGAATCCCTTCTCAAAATCTGAATGGATAACACCGGCCGTTTTTGGAGCTTTATCTCCTTTATTATATGTCCATGCCTTAACCTCCATAGGCCCTGCAGTAAAGAATGTTTCAAGATTAAGCAGAGAGTAGGCACTTCTAATGAGACGCTCAACTCCCGATTTCTCCAAGCCAATCTCCTCAAGGAACATCTTGCGCTCCTCAAAACTCTCCAACTCCGCAATTTCAGATTCAATTTTTGCCGCTATAACTAAAATCTCCGCATTCTCATCCTTTACAGCCTCTCTTACGCGCTCAACATACTCATTGCCATCCTTTGCACTGTTTTCATCCACATTGCATACATACATTACAGGCTTGCTTGTAAGAAGCATGAGCTCTTTAGCAATCTTTATATCTTCCGGATTATCAAAGGTAACGGTCCTTGCTGATTTTCCTTGGTCCAATGCCGCTTTATATTTTACCAATACCTCATACATCTTTTTGGCGGCCTTGTCACCACCTGTCTGAGCCTGTTTTGCAACCTTGCTAATCCTGTTTTCAATTGTTTCCAAATCCTTAAGTTGCAGCTCTGTGTCAATAACCTCTTTATCCCTTACAGGATCCACGCTTCCGTCTACATGAACAATATTAGGATCATCAAAACATCTCAATACATGAAGTATTGCATCTGTTTCCCTTATATTTGCCAAAAACTGATTTCCAAGACCCTCCCCTTTGCTGGCTCCCTTAACGAGGCCTGCAATATCTACAATCTCAACTGTAGCGGGAACAACTCTGCCCGGTTTTACCAATTTTTCAAGTACGGCAAGCCTGTCGT
>UQWT01000034.1 GCA_900544815.1 uncultured Bacteroidales bacterium
GAGCAGAAGAGAGAGTTAGGGCAGAAACTTAATGTCTTAAAGACCAAGGCTGCAGAGAAGATAGAGGAGCTTAGGAACAAGTTGGATGAGTGTGCGCAGAGCGGTGCGCCTGCATTTGACTATACAAAGCCGGGCGACAGATTTGAGCTTGGAACAAGACATCCTATATCTGTTACCCGTGAGGAGATAATAAGAATTTTCAGCAAGTTTGGTTATGCAGTTGCGGAGGGACCGGAGATTGAGGATGATTGGCATGTGTTTGGGGCTCTTAACTTTCCTCCGGAGCATCCGGCAAGAGATATGCAGGATACCTTCTTCATTACTCAGGGAGACAATCCTATTCTGCTTAGAACGCACACCAGTTCTGTTCAGGTTAGAAGTATGGAGAAGATGCCGCTTCCTATAAGAATTGTATGCCCGGGAAGGGTGTTCCGTAATGAGGCTATCTCTGCAAGAGCACATTGTATTTTCCATCAGGTAGAGGGATTATATATAGACAAGAATGTCTCTTTTGCAGACCTTAAGCAGGCTATATTGCTCTTTGCAAAGGAGATGTTTGGTGAGGAGACAAAGATTAGGCTGAGACCTTCCTATTTCCCATTTACAGAACCGAGCACCGAGGTAGATGTAAGTTGCAATATCTGCCATGGCAAGGGCTGTAATATCTGCAAGGGCACCGGATGGTTGGAGATTATGGGTGCCGGAATGGTGGACCCTAATGTGTTGGAGGCATCGGGCATAGATTCAAAGGTTTACAGCGGGTTTGCATTTGGAATGGGCGTTGAACGTATTGCAATGCTCAAATGGCAGGTAAAAGACCTTAGACACTATTTTGAAAATGATGTGAGGTTTTTAAAGGAGTTTGAAACTGTTTTGTAGTTGTGCTTAAATTTTTGTAAATTTGCACAAATGCTTAAATTTTTAGACTGTTTTTCATAGTGGGGTGGCAGCTGTTCCGGCTGTCATCCTTTTTTCTTCCCGACAAAGTATTAATTTTTGGTGGTAAGGTTAAAATTTTTTAAAAAGGTTCTTAAAAAAATTGGAGAATTAAAAATTATGCTTACCTTTGCAATCCCAAACGGAACAAAACAGTTCATTTAGGTAATGCGGAAATAGCTCAGTTGGTAGAGCACAACCTTGCCAAGGTTGGGGTCGCGAGTTCGAGTCTCGTTTTCCGCTCCACAACGCCTCGGATTTAATCCGAGGTTTTTTTGTGTCTTAAAATTTTTGGGCATTTAAAATCATTTGCTATCTTTGCAAACAGATCTATTTTCATAATCGCTCAGGTGGTGGAATAGGTAGACACGCAGGACTTAAAATCCTGTGGGCAGCAATGCCCGTACGGGTTCGATTCCCGTCCCGAGCACGGAAAAGGGTTGCAATTTAAGTTGCAGCCCTTTTCTGTTTCAGGTGGATAGGTTTGACTAAAAAAAACGGAATCTCCTTTTACAGGAAATTCCATCTTAATATTTTATGCTCTAAAACTTTGTTCTGAGCAATCTAATTGGAAACCTCTAGTACTTTTTAAAAACTAAACACGAGTTGTGACCGCCAAATCCAAAGGTATTGTTGATGGCAACTTTAACCTCTCTGTGCTGAGCCTTGTTAAGAGTCAGATTCAATTTATAATCTATCTCTGGATCCTCCTCGGTAAAATTAATTGTAGGAGGGACAATACTATTGCACATTGCATCAATACATGCAAGAGACTCAACTGCCCCGGCAGCGCCAAGCAAGTGGCCTGTCATGGATTTGGTTGAACTTATATTCAATTTGTAAGCGTGCTCCCCAAATACAGCCTTAATGGCCTTTAATTCGGCAATATCTCCAAGTGGGGTAGATGTTCCATGAACATTAATATAGTCTACATCCTCCGGCTGCATCCCTGCATCCTGCAGGGCAAGTTTCATTACCTGAATCGCTCCGTGTCCTTCGGGGTGTGGAGCTGTAATATGGTGTGCATCGGCAGTCATTGCTGCACCGCAAACCTCTGCATAGATCTTTGCCCCGCGGGCAACGGCATGCTCATACTCCTCAAAAACGAGAATACCCGAACCCTCGCCCATAACAAAGCCATCTCTGTTTTTGTCGAACGGCCTGCTGGCTGTCAGGTAATCGTCATTTCTTGTTGAAAGAGCTTGCGCAGAGTTAAATCCGCCAATGCTTGGTATTGTAATACCGGCCTCAGATCCGCCTGTAACCATCACATCTGCCTTGCCGCAACGGATTATGTCAAAGGCATTGCCCATTGCATGAGATGATGATGCACATGCAGAAACTGCAGCGTAATTTGGTCCCATAAAGCCATACTTGATAGAGATCAAGCCGGCTGCCATATCCGGGATCATCTTAGGAATAAGCATTGGGCTAAAGCGAGGTACTTTCCCACCTTCGCAATAGCCCATTATCTCTTGGGTAAGTGTTTCAATTCCACCTATCCCGGATCCTACAACTACACCAACACGATCTTTATCAATTGTCTCAAGATTCAGTTTTGAATCCTTTATAGCCTCATCGCAAGCTATCATTGCATACTGGCAAAATCTGTCTGTCTTTCTTGCCTCTTTGCGGTCTATGTTGAATGCAGAAGGATCGTAGTCCTTTATCTCACACGCAAATTTAGTTTTAAAAAGAGAGGTGTCAAATCTTGTTATAGGACACGCACCGCTTACGCCATTATTTAGATTTGTGAAAAACTCCTCTACATTGTGGCCCAAGGGATTGATTGTTCCTATACCTGTAATAACTACTCTTCTTAACTCCATTATAGTGTGCTGATTTACTGTAAATTGCTTTCGATATATTTGATAGCGTCACCAACGGTTGCTATTTTCTCAGCAGCCTCATCCGGAATAGTAATGTTAAAAGCCTTCTCAAATTCCATGATAAGCTCTACTGTGTCAAGAGAATCAGCGCCTAAATCTTTTGTAAAGCTAGCCTCAGGGGTAACCTCATTTGCATCTACATTTAATTTTTCAACGATGATGTCCTTAACTTTAGAAGTAATGTCTGCCATGATTTTAATAAAATTAGTTAATATTTTAGTTTTAGTATATAATCTATTTATCTCAAATTAATGCAATCTATGCCGGATAATAAATCCAAACTGTCAATTACAACGCGCAAAGGTAAATAAATTTTTTTAAAATGCAATTCTATGGATATTGTATTATCTTTGAGCCTTAAATACTTAATGATAATAGATATGATTAATCTTGCAGTCTTTTCATCGGGAAACGGTACAAATGCAGAAAACATTATAAAATACTTTAATAAAAGTGAAACCTGTTCCGGTATAAATGTAAAGGTTTTGTTTTGTAATAACCCGCAGGCTGGTGTTATAGCAAGGGCGCGAAATTTAGGAGTTCCGGCAGTTGTCCTTTCAAAGGAGGAGATGACTTTGGCCGGGAGTGATAACACAGTATTGACAGATCTGCTGGGCTTCTTTAATATAAATGCTATTATTTTGGCCGGTTATCTTTTAAAGGTACCGTTACAGCTTATACATACCTATCCGGGAAAGATCATTAATATACATCCGGCGCTTCTGCCAAAATATGGGGGAAAGGGTATGTATGGCCATCATGTACATGAGGCGGTTATATCTGCCGGCGAAAAGGAGAGCGGAATTACCATTCATCTTGCAGATAAGGTTTATGACAACGGCCGAATTATCTTCCAGGCAAAGTGCAAGATAGACCAATCTGATACACCTAACACCTTGGCTGCAAAGATTCATGAGCTTGAGCAGGCCAATTTTCCAAAGGTTATAGAGAGATATTTTACTGAGGGGCAGATGTCTTTTTAGAAGCTTTTAAACTTAAGGCAGCAAGAATCTTGTCTACGGTATATGTAAAGGCTACAAGCTCTATAAGGCCATAAACAGCGTTTGAGAACCCTTTGTCGGGAAGCAACATAACAGAGGCGATAATAAGTGAGTCTGTTACTAAAAAAACTTTTCCGGGTGTAATATTTTTATACTTGTTTATAATGAGTACAATTACATCTGTTCCACCTGTACTACCCCCCTGCTTGAAAACAATGGCTATTCCTATACCGCTTAGAATACCGCCGATTATTGCGTTGAGCATCATCTCCTGAATGTCGCTACGCCAAGGGATTAGAGGCATGAATCTGAAGAGAAGCGTTGTTATTATTATGCAATAGATGGTTTTTATGCCAAAGCCTTTACCCAAGACGGCAAATCCAATGATAAGCAGAATGGCATTAAGTGTAAAGTATGTATAGTCTATGGGGATATTGAATCCGTAAAAGACAACAGAGGCAAGACCTGCAACGCCTCCACCAGGGAATCCGTTGGGGATAATAAACGCAACCCATCCGAATACGTAGATTGCAAGTGCTATTGTCATTAACAGGTACTCTTTTATGCCCTTTGAAACGATATCTTTCATTGTTTATTTAACAGTTTTGTGTAATAATGTATGTTTTTTAATAAAAACGGCCGCTAAAATAGCAAATATTTAGCGACCGTCTCTATTTTATACTTATTTTTTAAAATTATTCAAATTTTTCTGTGGGATTGCATAATCTTTAGTTGTTGGCTTCTGCATCTTTGTATGCTGTAATGCCTTTTTTAAGAAATTCTATAAAACTTTCTACATTAAGATCATAGCCTCTTGATTCAACAATCTCATTGCCGCTATTGTCTGTTATAATATAATAGGGCATGGCATTTACCTCATACTTGCCCATGACAAGATTAGTGTTTATCTTACCTAACTGTTTTAGTACCTTTCCATTAGGAAGTGTAACCCAATCGGATTCCGGAACATCTACCTTAACATCACCGTAAAGAGACAGAAATACATACTCTTCATTCAGCATCTGTTTGATTCTTGGATCACTTAAAACCCTTGCCTCCATTTCGCGGCAATTCACGCATGCGCTACCGGTAAAATCTATGAACAGGGGTTTACCAACCTTTTTTGAGTATTCCAAGGCCTCTGTATAGTCGTAGAATCCGTGAATACCGTCGGGGTGTTTAAGCCCTGCAGGGTTTTTGGCATTTGCAATCTCGTAAGCAATGGCCTGCTCGCCACCACTAACTGATACACCTTGGTTCTGCCCCTTGTAAAGGTTGAAATCCAATGTCTCGATAGGTGGAAGGTAACCGCTCAATACTTTAAGAGGTGCACCCCACATCCCGGGAATCATATATACAACAAAAGCAAATGTAATAATAGACAGGAACAGTCTCTTTACAGACAGATGCTCTGTAGGGGTGTCATGAGCAAATCTCAGTTTGCCAAGAAGATACAAACCGAGCAGTGAGAATATTACTATCCATAAAGCCAAGTATGTCTCCCTGTCTAAAAGGTGCCATTGGTAAACCTGGTCTGCAACGCTAAGGAATTTAAGTCCTAACGCAAGCTCAATAAAACCAAGCACAACCTTTACTGAGTTGAGCCATCCTCCGCTCTTTGGAAGATCTTTAAGTAACGATGGCGCAAAAGCAAATATTGTAAAAGGAAGTGCAAAGGCCGCAGAGAAAGCAAACATGGTTATTATTGGCTCCCAGATTTCGCCCTGAGTACTCTTTATAAGTACAGAACTTACAATAGGTCCTGTACATGAGAAGGAAACGAGTACCAGTGTGAGCGCCATAAAAAATACACCTATAAGGCCACCCTTATCTGACTTTTCGTCTGACTTGTTAACCATCCAACTTGGCATTGTAATCTCAAATGCGCCAAAGAAGCTGGCTGCGAACAACATAAAAATAAGGAAGAAGAGGATATTTGGAATCCAGTGTGTAGCAAGCCAGTTAAATATATCTGCCGTAACGGCATCACCTCCTACAAAATAGGTTATGAGAATGATTATGGCAATAGGCAGGGTGTACAGCGCGATAATGGAAAACCCGTAGAACATTGCCATAAATCTTCCACGAGATTTGCTTTTCCCGCCCGAGTTCTTTAAAAAGAATGAAACAGTCATAGGTACCATTGGAAATACGCAAGGCGTAAGCAGTGCAACAAAGCCCCAAGCAATAGCCTCCAATATAACTGCCCATATAGATTTGCCTCCGTTCTCTGTTAAAGGCTTCTCATTTGCAGGTGTTACAACGCTTGCCTGCATATCATTGCCGTTATCTGTTACAACCGCCTCATTCTTGTTTGTGGCAGAAGAATCTGCAACTTCCAAACTATTGGAGGTGTCTGCAGTGTTGTCTTTAACATTCTCTGTTAGAGTGTTTTCTGCTTTGTTGCCGGATGCCGGTTCTGCTACACCTTCTGCAGCAGGCAGTTTTATGGTAATCTCCTCATCTGCAGGTGGCATACAGCTCTCTCCGGAGCATGTCTGCCATTCCAAAGTAACTGTAACGGACGTTGGATTTGTTGAGGATACAGATACCTTTTGCGCAATGACAACACCGTTACCTGCTGTTCCAATTTCCATTCCAAAACTACTGCTGAATTCTTTGTGGACAGAGGTCTTTATGTATGGTGCACCAACTGCTTTAACACCGTCGCCACCGGATATGGTAAGTGTGGTTGCAATGGGACCGTCTTTATATGGCCCAAGATCGTAGATATGCCACTCCGAACCCATTGACCCCTTAAGCTCAATCTCATAGATATTGTTGTCTGCCTTTACAACCTTACTGTTCCAGCTGACAGGATTATCCCCAAATTGCGCAGACAAAAGGTTGCTTACAGATAGGAATATCATGGCAAACAGCCATGTTAATTTGTGTTTCATGTTTTTAGTAATAATGTTAATGATTTTTTTACTGTTATATAAACACGTAAAGAGCCATTTCCCCTAATTTGTGCAGGAAAAGAGTCAATTACCATTTATTGTAGTGCACCCTCTCCGGTTTCCATTTGTCTTTTGGAGTATTGTCTCCGGTAGGATAACCTATTGGAATAAGACATAGTGGAATATATGGTTGAGGAATATTAAAGGCACCGTTTATCTCTGCTATCCTATCTTCGTATGGCCAACCTGCGGTCCATACGGCGCCAAGCCCCATAGATTCTACCGCCAAAAGAATATTCTCTGTTGCAGCGGCACAATCCAACATCCAGTTCTTGCTTACCTCCTGGTTTCCTACAACAACAATTGCAGCTCCTGCGGTCTGCAGCATTTTTGCCCTTGGCATCTTCTTGGCCAAAGCCTCCATATCTGCTTTGTTATCTATAATAACAAAATCCCATGGCTGGCGGTTCATTCCGGTTGGAGCGGCCATTCCGGCTTTGACAATCAGCTCCAAAGTGTCTTTAGAGATAGTTTTCCCGTTAAAAGCCCTTACACTTTTTCTGCTAAAGATAGTCTCAAGAGTAGTATTCTGTTTTGTGTGATTGCATTTGCCGCAGCATTTCTTACCCTCTTGGGCATAAGAATCAAAAGATAGCAAACATCCCATAAATAGGAGCACAGAAAATAGAAGCATTAAATTATTTCTCATATCATTAGTATTTAAATGTTTAGTTTCCTCTTTGTTGTTCGAGTTTCACAAATATAAACAACATAATTGTAAAAGTCCACAATGACGAACCGCCATAGCTCAAAAACGGGAGCGGAATACCAATTACAGGAACAATACCAATTGTCATTCCTATATTTATAAAGACATGCATAAAGAGACAGGAGGCAATACAGTAGCCATATATTCTTGTAAAGCTGTCTTTTTGCTTTTCGGAATCGTTTATTATCCTGCAAATCAGTGCGGCATACAGCGATATAATGACTGCGCATCCAAAGAATCCCCACTCTTCGCCAACGGTGCAGAATATGAAATCGGTGCTCTGCTCCGGAACAAAATTAAACTTGGTCTGAGTCCCCTCTAAATATCCTTTGCCCCAAAAACCTCCGGAACCTATTGCTATCTGGGATTGGTGAACATTATATCCGGCCCCCTTTAGATCCTCCTGTATACCAAGTAGATTCTCTATTCTGGCCCTTTGATGAGGTTGGAGCACATTGTTGAATATAAAATTCACAGAAAATATAAGCATAAGGCTAACAGTAAAGATAGAGGAGATAACTTTAAAGTAGGGTATCCTCTTCCTCAAATTTCCAATCACCTTTATTACAGATATGGGTAGTATGATCACAAGCGCCCAATATTCCGGTTTCATGATATTGCACCACTGCATCCCATCCAAACTTTGAAAATAGGGGATAAAGGCAATGAAGAGAGATGTACATATTGTAGGGATTATCCATCTGATTAACTTTCTTGTTACCAAACAGGTAGCTATGGAGGTAAGGAAGAAGAGGATGGCAATGGCAATAATGGGGCTGAACTTGAGCGTTATCACAAAAAGGAATATTGAGATAAAGCCAAAAACAAGCAGCCAGCCAGATAACCCTTCGCGGTAGAGCATAAAGATAAATCCAAGATAGACAAGTGCTGAACCGGTCTCTTTTTCCATTACAATAAGCAGGATTGGAATTAAGATAATTAGTGCAACGGTGAACATGTCTCTTGCCTTGGATATTCGGAATCCGTATTTGCTCATTACGTAAGAGAGGAGAAGTGATGTGGTTATCTTTGAAACCTCTGCAGGCTGGAAACTTACAGGACCAAGTACAAACCAAGATCTTGAACCGTTTATCTCTTTTCCAAGAAATATGACGGCAGCAAGTAACAGGAGTATGCCGGCATACAGGATGGGGGAGAGGGTACTGTAGAGCTCTTGTGGAAGAACAAATAGTATTAGGAAAGCTATGACAAAGGCAGAGAGCATCCAGATGAACTGCATTCCGTATTTCTGTGAGAAATCCAGAATAAAGCTATGTTCATCTGTATATACAGCAGAGTATATGTTGACCCATCCAAAAACGACCAACATAAGGTAGAGCGCTATAAGCACCCAGTCAAACTTCCCTGTTTTTTCTCTTGTAGCCAATATCATTTTACTACCTCCTCTTTTTTATAGGGACATTCCCAAGCAGGTTGCTCTCTATCATCCTTTTCTCAAGATCCGGTCTGCTGGTTGAGTCTGTAAGGAACTTTTCAACCAAAAGAGAGGCGATTGGAGCAGCATACGTTGCTCCGAATCCTCCATTTTCTATATATGCAGCTACTGCAATTTTTGGGTTGTTCCTTGGGGCAAAGCATAGGAACACGGAGTGATCCTTTCCATGCGGATTTTGCGCTGTTCCTGTCTTGCCGCAGATCTCAAGCCCGGGCACAGCGGCAATTCTTGCCGTACCTCCGCTTCCCGGCTCTGAGTTCACAGCTCTGTACATTCCCTCTATAACCTCGTGGAAATGAATAGTGTCAACTAATGTATAGTGTTTCTGCCTATAGTCATTTGTCAATGTTGTATCCGGGGAGCCCTTTATTAGGTGCGGTGTGTAGTAGTAGCCTCTGTTTGCAATAGTTGCTCCAAGATTGGCTATATGCAGAGGTGTTGCCCCTATCTCGCCCTGCCCAATGGAGAGTGAGATGATAGAGAGAGACTTCCACCTGTCTTTCCCATGGAGTTTGTCGTATGTTGCCCTTGTGGGAAGGTTACCGCCAAGTTCGGCAGGAAAATCTGTCCCAAGTTTCTTCCCAAAGCCAAAGCTCATGACCATCTCGCGCCAGTGATCAAATGCCTCGGGCACAGATCTGTATTTTGGGTTATCCAAAATGCCTCTAAGAACATAACAATAGTAGGCATTGCAAGACATCATTATACTTTGAGTAAAATCTATGGGAGATGTATGTGCATGGCAACCAACCTTTATGCCACCTGCGTGATAGCCCATGCTGCATGGATATTTGGTATTTGGAGTAATTACCCCGTCTTGCAGACCTATTAGACCGTTAACCAATTTGAATACAGATCCGGGAGGATATGCAGACATTACGGCTCTGTTGAACATAGGTTTATAGGGATCATTCGCAATCTTCGAGTAATGGTTTCTTATATCTGCAAGTTGGGTAATATCTATTCCCGGACTGGATATTATTGCAAGTATCTCACCGGTGGAGGGCTCTATTGCCACCAAACTGCCAACTTTGTTCTGCATTAGAAGTTCTCCGTAACGCTGCAGCTCCCCATCTACGGAAGAGATAAGATTCTTGCCCGGGACAGCTAATTTGTCGTATGCCCCATCTGCAAAATTTGAATGTATTCTGTTGTGTACATCCCTCAAATAGATTGTGTACCCCTTCTCCCCCCTTAGAATCTCCTCATAAGAGAGTTCAAGGCCGCTCTTGCCAACATAGTCACCCCTTTTGTATTCGGGATGTTTCCTCAAATATGCAGTATCAACCTCGGCTATATATCCAAATAGATTGGCCCCGGCACTAAAGGGGTAGTACCTTGCGGTTCTCGACAATCCGCTGAACCCCGGGAATTTGTAAGACTTTTCCGCAAATGTGTTATATGTGGAATCCGGAACCTGTTTTAGGAATGTAAGTGTTTGATAACCAATGGAACGTCTATTTCTTCTGTATTCTTTCAGCTTCTCCCTCACATCCTCTAACTTGAGCGAGAATATATTGCAGAAATCGAGGGTGTCAAATTCGGTTACCTCAATGGGGGTTATGTTAATATCGTATGTTGTTTTGTTCCCCACAAGAATCCTGTTATTTCTGTCCATTATAAGGCCTCTTGCAGGGTAGACAGTTTCATATTTATATGCGTTGTTTATTGCTGTAATCTTGTATTTTTCCTCTATAATCTGCAGACTGAACAGCCGCGACAGAAGAATCATGGCAAAAACAATAACGCCTGCTATAAGGATATTTTTCTTTTTCACTGTCCTTTCCTCCCTACCCTATTTAAGTATCTGCTTTACAAATACATATTCAAGAAAAACCCATAAAATTACATTTATGACAAAATTAACCCCAAACCTAAAAAGATTATAGAGAAACATACCATGACCAATGGAGTCTGATAATAGGTATACAGTAAGGTAAACAGAGCAGAGCAGCATGTTAATGAATACAAACCTTGCAAATGAGATCTCCTTGGACATGATATAATAGACATTGTCCAAAAGATTTTTTGGAACTATAAGGAGCATAACAGGTTTAAGGACAACGGCCATGGCTGTAAGTGCGGCAGCATTCAGTCCTATTACCCCCTCTGTAAATATATCAACGGTAAGACCATAACCGGCTGCTATGAACATTAACAGAGTATAGTTTATATTCATTGGTAAGGTGACAATGAATAAGGGGAAAACAGAGAGCAAAAGAAATGGATAGATATTTATGAACTCTGTCATAAGTATCTGCATAACCAAAAGTATTACACCAAGTATACAATATTTTACAATTGCATTCATCTCTCCCTTGTTAGTGAATCTATCTCCCTCTTTCCAGGATTACGTACAATAATTACATAGTCTATATTCCTATAGTTGAGGAACAGTTTTACATCTACAGCTTGATGCGTGCCATGCTCTATAGAGCTTCGCTCAACGGTACCCAAAGGTATATTATTTGGGTAGATAGATGACAGGCCGCTTGTATATACCGTATCTGCTATGTTTACCTTAATATGTTGCGGAATATCGTGCAATGTAGCCCTGTCATAATCCATCCCATTCCATCTCATAGTTCCGAATGCATTAAGGGTTGAGATCTTTGCGCTTACCTGTTGGTCTGTGTTAAGAAAAGATTTTATGTAAGAAAAATCCGGACCGCAACGCATGATTATTCCAACTACACCGTTAGGCATTATAACACCCATTTCGGGAGCAATTCCATCGCGCAGGCCTTTGTCTATCACAATATAGCTGTCTGTACCGTTAAAACTGCTTTTTACAACTTTTGCCCACGTGAAATCAAATTTGTCGTTAAGCAGTAGAGAGTTCACATACTCCTCTCCCTTTATTCTGTCTAATTCCTTTCTAAGACGGTCATTCTCACTTATCAATTTAAGATTAGAGAGGAAATACTCCCTGTTGGTACCATTAAGGTTTAGGTAATTCCTTATTTGAGTACCGCTGTTCCACAGATAATACTGGATATTTCTTATCTTCTCAAAGAACAGATAATGCTGTACCGTACCGCTTTTGACAACCATAAACACAGACAGTGATTCAAGAGCGACAAACAGAAAAATCTTCCAGAGATTCTTATAAAAATTAGAAGACAGCCTCATCTGTTCTTTAGATCTCCATTAACAGATTATCTCATAAGGAATGGCAGATTGCCGGCATTTTTAAGAGCTATGCTTGTACCTCTTGCAACAGCTCTTAAAGGGTCCTCTGCTACATGGAATGGAATATTTATCTTTTCGTATAATCGCTTGTCAAGACCTCTCAACAATGCTCCGCCGCCTGTAAGGAAGATCCCGCGTTGGACAATATCCGAATAGAGCTCCGGTGGAGTCTGCTCCAAAACAGAGAGAACAGAGGCCTCGATTTTGGCAAGAGATTTATCTAAGCAATGGGCAATCTCCTGATATGTTACAGCTACCTCAACGGGATGTGCAGTCATAATGTTAGGTCCCCTTACAGTGTAAGGCTCCGGTGCATCGTCCAGCTCAGATAGAGCCGCACCCACATTTATCTTTATAAGCTCTGCGGTTACCTCACCAACCTTTATGTTATGTTGCTGTCTCATATATTGCTGGATCTCTGTTGTAAATACATCTCCGGCAACCCTTATGCTCTCTTTGCATACAATACCGCCAAGAGATATGACAGCAATCTCTGTAGTGCCGCCTCCAATATCAACAACCATAAGACCGCTTGGTGCCAATACATCCAATCCAATACCTAAAGCTGCGGCCATAGGTTCATATATAAGGTAAACGTCTCTTCCCCCCGCATGCTCAGAGCTGTCTCGCACTGCCCTTATCTCCACCTCTGTACTTCCTGACGGAATACAGACAACCATCTTAAGGGTAGGGGTGAAAAGCGAGCGTTTTTTGTTGATCATCTTTACAAATCCTCTTATCATAAGCTCGGCGGCATTAAAGTCTGCTATAACGCCATCTTTAAGGGGTCTTACCGTTCTGATCCCCGGATTGGTCCTCTCATGCATCCTACGTGCCTCAATACCATACGCAATGGGCTTTCCCGTGTTCTGGTCGATTGCAACAATAGAGGGTTCGTCAACAACAATTTTGTCATTGATGAATATGACAGTGTTGGCTGTCCCAAGATCAATAGCCAATTCCTGTGTAAGAAAAGAAAATGCCATCTTTAAAAGTTTTATAGTATGGGAACTTATTTTAATGTTTAAAGTGTCTTATACCTGTGGTAACCATTGCAATACCATGTTGATTACAGCTCTCTATACTCTCCTCGTCCCTTATTGAGCCTCCTGGCTGTATTATTGCAGTAATGCCCTCTTTTGCAGCAATTTCCACACAATCTTTAAAAGGAAAGAATGCGTCTGATGCAAGAGATGCGCCTTTAAGCGAAAAATCAAAAGTTTTTGCCTTTTCCACAGCCTGTTTGAGTGCATCAACCCTTGATGTCTGACCAATTCCACTCGAAAGCATCTGAGAGCCTTTGGCAAGCACTATGGCGTTGGATTTAGAATGCTTTACAATTTTGTTGGCAAACAGAAGTGTATCCGTCTCCTCGGCAGAAGGCTTTGTCTGCGTAACAACCTTGAGGTTATCCTGCGTTTCAACAACGGTATCTCTCTCCTGTACAAGAATCCCGCCAAGCATAGAGCGGAATTTTTTACCTGAGCATCTCACACCTGCAGAGACAAGAATTATCCTGTTCTTTTTGCATTTGAGTATTTCGAGCGCTTCGTTAGAGTAAGATGGAGCAATGATAACTTCAAAGAATATCTTGTTAATCTCCGCGGCTGCATCCTCTGTAATCTCTCTGTTGGATATTATGATTCCTCCAAAGGCGGAAACCGGATCTGCTGCAAGAGCTTTCTCCCAAGCCTCTTTTACTGTAGCGGCGGTTGCGCAACCGCAGGCATTATTGTGTTTTATGACAGCAACTGTTGTGCTGTTAAAATCTGAGATAAGCTCAAGGGCTGCCTCAATGTCCAACATGTTATTGTAGGAGATCTCCTTGCCGTGCAACTGCTTTGGCAGTGTAGCGGTGTCTCCAAAGAAAGCCCCTTTCTGGTGTGGGTTCTCTCCATATCTCAGTGGTCTCCTATCTGTCTCGTTTACTGCAAATGCAGGAATATCAAACTTTCTGTTAAAGTAACCAAAGATGGCTGTGTCGTAGTGAGAACTTGTTAAAAATGCTTGTGCAGCGAGATATTCCCTCTGTTCCAATGTTGTGTCTGCTCCCTGAGAGTTAAGTATGTCTAACAGATACGGATAAAAATCCTTTGAAGGGATAATAACAACATCTTTGTAGTTCTTTGCTGCTGCTCTTATTAAGGAGATGCCGCCTATATCTATCTTCTCTATAATCTCCTCATGGGTTGCCTCTTTTTTGAGGTACTCCTCAAATGGATACAGGTCTACTATTACGAGGTCTATGTCGGATATATTGTATTTTAGTTTTTCCTGTGAATCCTGCTTGTTCTCCCTTCTGTTTAGAATTCCGCCAAATACGGCAGGATGCAGTGTCTTTACTCTGCCTCCAAATATTGAGGGGTATTGCGTGAGGTCTTCAACTTTGGCAACAGGTATGCCCAACGATGCTATAAAATCGTATGTTCCACCGGTAGAGACAATCTCTACGCCAAGTTGATGCAGTCTTTTAGCAACGGCTTCCAAACCGTCTTTGTAGAAAACAGAAATAAGCGCTTTTTTTATCATTGTCAAGGGGTCTTGTATAAGAGTTAGCTTCTTAATTTTGGGGTCAAAATTACAAATAAATATATTTGCAAAAAATATTCATGCGGCAAAAACATATCTAAAAGAAAAAATATATGACACCTACAGATATTCCATGCAAGAAGTATGTTATAATAACTGCCGGTGGCAGTGGATCCAGGATGAAGAGCAAGGTTGCAAAACAATTTTTGGAGATAGACGGCAAACCTATTCTGCTACATACCATTAACCTGTTCAGGTCTCTCCCGTTTGAGGTTGAGATAATATTAGTGATACCTAACGATTATAGAGCATATTGGGATGATTACTGCAGGGAGAATGAAATAGCAATGAGATGCAGGATTGCAAAAGGTGGGATAACCAGATTCCATTCTGTAAAAAACGGTCTTGAACTTACCGGGGACAGCGGCATTGTTGCCATACATGACGGGGTGAGGCCCTTCGCCGACAAAGATATGATAGCAAAGATGTTCAGTTATAATTTTGCTACAAGTGAGGATGTAGCCGGGGTGATTCCGGTTATGCCCGCAGTAGAATCCATGAGACGTATTCTAAGGGACAAGAAAGGCAATCCTGTTGGGACGCAGACAGTGGACAGAGCCGACTATATATCTGTGCAGACTCCGCAGGTGTTTGATTTGGCAAAACTTAAAACTGCATACAAGCAACCATATCTTCCTCAATTTACAGATGATGCATCTGTAATTGAGAAGGCCGGTTACAAAGTAGACACGATACCGGGGAACAGATTAAATATTAAGATAACGGTTCCTCAGGATCTTGAATTGGCAGAGGTTATCTATTCCTCTTTGGTACAGAGTAATCTTTAACCCATACCTGCCTCTCAATGGCTTGATCCAATGAGATAAGTGTCTCTGTCTGCTGGACACATGGAATATTCTGAATGGTGTTTATAAGCACCTCCATAAGGTGATCGTGGTCAAAACAGTAGAGTTTTAACATAAGAGAGTGTCTGCCTGTTACAAAGTGGCACTCAACAACCTCGGGAATCATTTTCAGAGACTCTATGACTTCGGGATATTTGTTTGCTTCGGATAAAGTTACCATAACAAATACGCAAACGTTAAGCCCTAAAGTCTGTGGCTTTACAAGAAGTCTTGAACCTGTAATGATTCCAAGAGCCTCCATCTTTTTAAACCTTTGGTGGATTGCGGCGCCAGAAACACCACACTCACGCGCTATTTCCAGAAAAGGCATTCTGGCATTCTTAACTAAAAAGGAGAGAATCTTCTGGTCGATCTCGTCAATTTGATATCTTGCCATTTTCTTATAAAGAATATAAATAGACTGCAAAATTAAGAAAGATTCTTATTTTAGATTATATTTTTGATAAAAAATTAACCATTTAAGCGGCAATTCACCTTTGCAGGCTGTCTCATATTCCTCTTTCGAACATGAAACATATCTGTAGCTTTCATTTGTTAAGACAGGGATTTTTATCCACCAACGGCCTGTTATCAAACTGGTGATAAATTCTATTTCCTGCTGATTATCATATAGTTTTACTATTTTATAGGCAAAGTTTTCAGACGAATCGGCATTGTGAGGGTCCTCCTCGGTATTGTCACATATTCCCAAACAAACATGCAAAACGGTTTGGGCAATTAATCTGTAACAAACAGATGACAACGTTGCACAATTTCCTCCTAAAGGGGTGGAATCTGTTAAGAAAATATTTCGTTTTCCAAGAGAAAGGCCAATATATCTTGCAATATGGCATACCTCCTCTGCATAAAGGCCGTTGGGATTACCACTCTCTGCGGAGACGGGAAAATCTGAATATCTCATGCAGTTGAAGTCTAATAGAAACAGATCCTTGTCTCTCATTGCAGGCTCTATTGAATGCATGTCATCCCTTATCTCCCCAAGTCTTAGCATCTCCATATTCATTTGTGAGAGTCTCTTCAGACTGTTTGGGTTGCACAGATAAGTTTGGTATCCGCAAAAACAGAAAGACTGTAATCCTCTGTGGTAGATAAACGGTTTTATCCCCTCACCTCTCCCCGAACAGATGAGACAGGCATTTAACCCGGCAGGGTAGACTGTCTTGGAAATAAGGTTTTTGTCGGGAAGCAGATTATTATTTTTGTCCCACACAATAAAGGGGATGGCGCTTTTGCAGAACTTTGCAGCGTACCTCTTTATGTCGTCGTTGCAGATTCCGTTTATAAACAGGAATTTGGCTTTGCGATGCAGATAGAGCTCACTCAGAAGTGGCAGAATCTTGTCGCTATCATCTCCGCTACAGACAATCACCCCCTTAAACTTGCCCTTTTTGGCGTATGTATAAGGGTTAATCTCTGCGGAATAATCAATAACATCGAGCCAACTGTTTACAAGCATTACTTTTTCTTTTTGTATGTTTTAGTTTTCTTCTCTTTAGGCTCGCTTCCGGCCTTCTCTATTATGGCAAGGCAATCCTCTTTGGTAAGTGCAGAGGCCTCTGTTCCTTTAGGTATCTTGTAATTGCTGCCTGCATGTTTTATGTACGGGCCAAAACGTCCGTTGAGAACCTGTATATCTTTGTCCGGGAACTCCTTAATGAATTTAGCAGCCTCTTTGGCCTCGTGATCCGATATAATTGTCCGGGCATCATCTATCGTAACGGTATAAGGGCTGTAGTTCTTGCCAAGCGACACATACTTGCCGTTGTACTTTAGGTACGGGCCGAACCTGCCTATTGCAGCGGTAACTGCCTTTCCGTCTATCTCGCCTACACTCCTTGGAAGATCAAATAACTTAACAGCCTCCTCCAATGTTATGGTCTCTATGAGCTGCCCCTTAAGCAGACTTGCAAACTGTTTGTCGGGATCATCATTTTCACCCTTCTGTACCAAAGGCCCGAATTTGCCCAATCTCACGCTCAACTTTTTCCCGGATACGGGATCGTTGCCAAGAACACGCTCCGCATTCTTGTGCTCGGAAACAGCCAACGTGTTTTCAACCTGCCGGTGGAAAGGCTTGTAAAAATCTGCTATCTCTTTGTTCCATACCAATTTGCCGGCGGCAATCTTGTCAAAGTCCTCTTCAACCTTTGCAGTGAATCCGTAATCCAATATATTTGGGAAATTGGCACTGAGAAAATCCGTAACCAACATGCCAATGTCTTGAGGAAACAGCTTGCCCTTCTCTGCGCCTGTCATCTCCTTAAGCGTTTTGCAGGTAACATTCCCCTTGCCGTCTAAAGTTAATTGCAGATACTCCCTTGGAGAGCCCTCCCTGTCCTCCTTGACTATATATCCGCGTTGGGTTATTGTAGAGATTGTAGGTGCGTATGTAGAGGGGCGTCCTATTCCAAGCTCCTCCAACTTCTTTACAAGAGAAGCCTCTGAATATCTTGGGGGCCTTTGGGTAAAACGCTCTGTTGCAGTAATTTCAATGCTGTCCAACTTCTCACCGGTGTTCAATACCGGCAACAACTGGTTCTCTGTATCCTCCGGTTCGTCATCGCGGCTTTCGAGATAAACCTTTAGAAAACCGTCAAAAAGAACCTGTTCCCCTTGAGAAACAAACATAGGATCTATTTTGCTTCCCGATATATATATATTGGTCTTCTCCAAACGGGCATCGGACATCTGCGATGCAATGGTGCGCTTCCAGATGAGGTTATACAATCTCTTCTCTGCCATTGTACCCTCTATACTCTGCTTTGAAGCGTATGTAGGCCTTATAGCCTCATGTGCCTCCTGTGCCCCTTTGCTCTTGGTCTTGTATTGTCTTACCTTAGAGTACTCCTCACCGTAAGTAGAGATTATAGTCTCCTTTATTGTATTGATAGCCAACTGAGAAAGATTTGTAGAATCTGTTCTCATGTATGTTATGAGACCATTCTCGTACAGGCTCTGCGCAACCCTCATTGTCTGGCTTACGGAAAAGCCTAATTTCCTGGAAGCCTCCTGCTGCAGTGCAGAGGTAGTAAAGGGGGGTGCCGGAGTACGCGAAATCTCCTTTTTCTCTATGTTGTCTATCTTAAAAGATGATTCTGCGCACCTTTCCAAGAACTGTTCAGCCTCCTTTTGGTTAGCAAACTTCTGCTCAAGAGTACCCTTGATAATCACATTGTTAGGGTGCTCTACAGGATGAAACTCTCCTGTTACCTTAAAGAACGGCTCAGCTTTAAAAGCAGCAATCTCCCTCTCCCGGTCTACAATAAGCCTTACAGCCACAGACTGTACCCTTCCTGCAGACAGCTTTGGAGCCACCTTCTTCCATAAAATAGGAGACAGCTCAAAACCTACAAGCCTGTCTAACACCCTTCTGGCCTGCTGGGCCATTACAAGATCCAAATTAACCTTGCGCGGATTCTCAATGGCATGCAGAATGGCATCCTTTGTAATCTCGTGAAAAACAATACGTTTTGTATTGCTGTCCTTTAAGTTTAAAGTCTGTTGAAGATGCCATGCGATAGCCTCTCCCTCACGGTCCTCATCGGAAGCCAACCATACGGTCCCGGCTTTTTTTGCAAGAGACTTAAGCTCTGCAACAACTTTGACTTTATCTTCAGATATTTCGTAATCGGGCTTGAATCCATTATCTATTTCAATACCAAGATTCTTCTTAGCCAAATCTCTAATATGTCCAAAACTAGACTTTACAGTGTAGCCCTGCCCAAGAAACTTTTCAATGGTTTTTGCCTTGGCAGGAGACTCAACAATAACTAAATTATCTCCCATTTGTACTGTCTCTCGCTTTAATTCGTTCAGAGTTTGCAAAGTAAGTTATTATATAAGGTAAAATGCAAATTTTTATTCGTATTTTTGTCCCGACAATAAAAAAACAGTAACTATATAACCCAATTTATTTGGCTCATTAAGCGATTCTATAACCGATTATGGCAGTTTTAAAAAAGATATTTAAAGATAAGAAAAAAGTAACCAAATGGTTTTGGATATTGGTCTCTTGCCCATTTGTGATACTTGTTTTGGCACTATTGCTTGTAAGTTTGTTTACGTATATACCATCATTTGAAGAGTTGGAAGACCCAAGAAGCAATCTTGCCACACAGATTTTGGCAGAAGATGGAGAGGTACTTACAACATACCATATAGAAAACAGATCTTACGTCTCTTTTGATGACCTTTCCCAAGGGTTGAAAGATGCCATAGTAGCAACGGAAGATGCAAGATTCTACAGCCATAGCGGAATAGACTTTAAAAGTTTGGCCAGAGTAGGTGTAAAATCCTTGTTGCTTGGCAATAGGCGTGGCGGCGGAGGAGGAAGTACGCTGTCCCAGCAGTTGGCAAAGTCGCTTTTTCCAAGAGATACGGCAAAAAGCAAGATTCCCGGAGCAAGGAGCTTTATGTTGGGAGTCAATAAACTAAAGGAGTGGATAACTGCCGTTAAGTTAGAGCGTAACTATACCAAACAGGAGATACTCAGCATGTATATGAATGCAGTCTTTTTTGGGAGCAACGCTTACGGAATAAAGGCTGCGGCAAATACATTTTTTGCAAAAGAACCTATAGACCTTACAATAGAGGAGAGCGCATTACTTGTGGGGATGGTTAACATGCCAACAAGATTCAACCCCGTTAGGCATCCGGACAGAGCGCTCGCAAGAAGAAACTTTGTGCTCGGGCAAATGGCCAAGTATGGGTATATAACAGAACACCAGAGAGATTCGCTCAGGCAGTTGCCAATAACCTTAGACTACCAAAAGCAGGACCACATAGCAGGCAGGGCACCTTACTTTAGAGATATGCTAAAGAAACTGATGAATGCACAGAAGCCAAAGCGGAACAACTACAGCAACTACGAAGATTACCAATCCGACTCTCTGCAATGGGTAACAGATCCCCTTTACGGTTGGATAAACAAGAACCCGAAACCGGATGGTACAAAATATAACTTGGACAAGGATGGTCTTAAGATCTACACCCCTATAAATGCCAAGATGCAGCAATATGCAGAGGAGGCTGTTGCGGAGCATTTAGGCAAAGAACTGCAGACACAATTTAACAGAGAGTTGAAATGGAAAAACAACAAACCTTTTGACAACTCAACCTCAAAGGAGACCATAGATGGCATAATGAGGCAGGCAAGGCGTTGGAGCGACAGATACCGTGCAATGAAGAATAGCGGTGTGTCTGAGAAGGAGATACTTCAAAGCTTTGACAAACCTGTAAAGATGAGGGTCTTCTCATGGAAGGGGGAGATAGATACCGTAATGACTCCGAACGATTCCATACGTTACTACAAATCTTTTTTACGTGCCGGATTTTTGGCAATGGAACCAGGAACCGGTAATGTAAAGGCGTATGTAGGTGGGAACAACTACAAATATTTTAAATATGATCAGGTAAGGCAGGGCAAGCGTCAAGTAGGCTCAACATTCAAGCCGTTCCTTTACACACTTGCAATGCAGGGAGGCTATGCCCCATGCGACAAAGTTGTTAACGTACCTCAGTCGTTCGTGATAGGCGATGATATCTGGACCCCAAAAAGTACAGACAAGCCCGAATGGATTGGACGTACCGTAACACTAAAGTGGGGGCTAACAAAGAGTAGCAATAACATATCTGCCTATCTTATGAAACAGTTTGGCCCGGAAGCTCTTGTAAACATGGCCCATATGATGGGAATAAAAGTATGGTTAGACCCTGTATATTCGTTATGTGTGGGATCTGCAGATGTGCCTGTATACCAGATGGTGTCTGCATTCAATACATATCCGGGGCAAGGTGTTTTTGCAGAGCCACTCTTTGTAACAAGAATAGAGGACAAAAATGGCAACGTACTCTCTACCTTTACATCACGTAAAAGAGAAGCCATAAGTGAAAAGACGGCATATCTTATGGTGAATCTTATGCAAGGTGTTGTAAATGAAGGTACTGCGGCCAGGATAAGATATAAATATGTTCCTAAAGGAGATGTTGCAGGAAAAACCGGAACCACAAATGACCAATCGGACGGCTGGTTCATAGGCTATCTTCCAAAACTTACTGCAGGCGTGTGGGTTGGTGCAGAAGACCGTCAGGTACATTTTGCCGGATTGGCTCTTGGAGGAGGTTCCAACATGGCTTTGCCTATCTGGGGCATATTTATGAAAAAAGTATTGGAAGACGGTACTTTGGGCGTTACAAAAGAGGATCAGTTTACCGTCCCGGATGGCTTTGATGTTGTGCTCAATTGCAACGGAACGGATTCGGATTTTGATGCGAATATTAACCAGAGTGACCGGTACTTCGATTAAAAGCTAGGAGTTGCCTACAAACTCATAGAGAACAACTTACTTGAGTTCAACTTATAAATGCAACTTTTTGGGTGCGGATAATAAGCAATAAAAACATTTATTTTTCAGAGAGGAA
>UQWT01000035.1 GCA_900544815.1 uncultured Bacteroidales bacterium
AAAGAATTGCTCATAAAATAAAGTGTGTTGTAAAGTTATTAAATTTCTTTAATTGACACACTTTATTTTACAGTCTCCTCTTTTTCTTTACTTAAGACAGGATTGGCATATATAGCCAAGAAAATTCTCCTGAATTCATCCATATCTCCTTCAAAAGGAGATGTTTTAAATGCGACATAACTCACAAAAGCCTGTTTCTCCTCATCCGTATAGTGTTTGCTGTATTTATCTGTATCATACAACATATCGTATGCTATATAATTATTATTCCATAATTTGAATGCAGGAATAATCCTCCCATCTATTATAGATGCCAAATGCTTAAACCTTTCATTCTTATCCAATTGAGACGACACCTCTATCTCCTCATGAGTAATAGGCTTTGTAAAACTAATATGTATATTGCCCTTAAATTGGGTGATTCCGGTTAATATGCTTCTCAAATCCTCCCCTTCGCTCTTTACATATTTCTGACGCTTTGATACATACAATTCCAACGCCTTAAGATAATCGCATGGCTCATATTGATAAGATATTGCAACAGGAAGGATATTCAGATTCTCAAATTCATTTGTAAAATTGCCATCTCCGCTCATAGACAACATCTTAAGTACACCCTGCTCTGTAACATCCACCCCATCCTTGGTCCTGCCGTTACGCTGCGCAATCCATATAGAACTACGATTGCCCGTTATACTATATCTTATATAATCCGACAATTTTTTAGATGACATATAAAGCTCCTTAGCCGTAACTCCCCTCACTACTTTGATCATCTTGTTGGTTCTTGCAATATCCTCAATAAAAAGAGAGGTAATAAGATTATCCCCAACGGCAATCTGTGTCGTCTGCAACCCATACCCATAGAAAATAAGCTGTATTATAGCAGAATCCAAAACTATATCTCTGTGATTTGAAAGTAGCAGATACTTTTTATCATCCTTAAAATATTCCAATCCGTCTGCTGTAAGTTTTTTGGCAGTATCCGCCAGAATCTTGCTAACAATCACAGACATCACATTCACCTGAAAATCTCTTGTTGTCTTGCATGACAACAATGTGCTTTTAAGATAATCTGCAGATTTTGTTGGGAATAGATATTTAGATATGTTTTCAAACAGAGGGTTGGACGCTATCCTCAAAAGAGCATCCTCAACCTCTGAGTCATTGTATGGCCTTATATCATCAAACTCTTTTAAATCCATTACTACACTTGAATATAGATTTTGAACAAAGGTAGTCAATTATTACTAAACTGTTAAATTTTTCTATTGTTCGCAAAAAGAACAGAACTGTCTCCATAACTTAGAAAACGGAAACCATGCTCAAGAGCATAATCATACACCTTTCTCCACTCTTCGCCTATCAAAGCCGCAATCAGCAGAAGTAAAGTACTTTGCGGTTGATGAAAATTGGTGATTAGGACGTCTACAATCTTAAAACGGTATCCCGGCACTATAATGATACCGGTTTGGGCAGTAAGCGTATCCTTTCCTGCTCTATCCATATAGTTTAATAATGCCACCAAAGAGTCATGTACAGAGAACTCTTTACAATTATTATAAGGTTCCCACTGTTCAACACCTCTTGGTTCGCCATACTCTATGCAATGTACACCTATATAATATAGGGACTCCAAGCACCTTGTGGATGTTGTCCCAACCGCAACAATATTGCGCAAATCTATGTTTTCCAACAAATCATTAATAAACGCTCGCGATACAGAAAAAGGTTCTAAGTGCATTTTATGATCTGCTATATACTCACTTTTTACAGGAACAAATGTACCTGCTCCAACATGAAGGCAGATATTCTCTATTTTGTTATTACGTTGTTTAAGATTATTGAGTACATCATCTGTAAAATGAAGGCCTGCAGTAGGGGCTGCAACAGAGCCCTTTATTTTGGCGTATAAAGTTTGGTATCGCTCATAATCTATGCTCTCTGTCTCCCTTTTAAGATACGGAGGAATAGGAATACGCCCACAAATATCCAATACATTTGAGAATGGTATACCGGTTTCCCATGTGAATTTAATCTTAAAAGAGCCATCGTTGCATCTTTCAACTATATGAGCCTTAAAATCAAGTGCAAGAGCATTCTGGTGATGTTCATCACAGAGGAAAGAGACAGGTTCGTTCTTCCATCTTTTGGCATTACCAACCACACAGCTCCATACACACTCTTTTGTCTGCGAAAATACCAAATTATACTCATTTGGCAGAACAGGATTCAAACAGAATATCTCAATGACTGCCCCTGTAGCTTTCTTAAAAAAGAGTCTTGCAGGAACCACCTTGGTGTTATTAAACACAATAAAAGAGGAGGATGGCAATAATTCCGGCAGATTTGAAAAAACAGACTCAGAAATATTACTGTCTTTAAATATCAATAATTTTGAACTGTCTCTTTTATCTAAAGGGTACTTTGCTATTCTATCTTCGGGAAGATTATATGAATAATCCTCAATTTTTATTTTTGGCTGCATATATAACTATATAAACATTGTCTCTTCCAAATCACCGTATGTAAAAACGGCCCTTAATTTGGCTTTAAATCGATTATGGCTGCAAAAGTACATAATTAGACGTTATGGAAAAAATATCTGATTTTCAAAATCATTTTACATATGTTAATTACAAAACGAAACAGATATCTTAGCTATTTGTTAACTAATTTCACATAATAAAACATTCATTTTTATCTATTTCAACATTGTAAATATATATAAATACACCGGTATAATTATAAATTATTTTTAATTATATCTTACTGATAACATGCGTTTTATATCATTTATATTAATTAAAAGATTATATAAATATAAATGCTTGCACCTTTGTTTTGTTAAAAAACATGGAAAAATAGTTATTCTACATTAGTTAATGTATTAAATTCATGCACGTTATATAATTTACATGAATAAAATATGTATATAAACTTAATTTTGTATGTACTTATTTTAAAGCATATTATAAAATTGTACATTTCATAGACAAATCTGTTTACAAGAAGACAACTTATTAAAGTTACATAATTAAACAAAATATTGCTTACATTTGTGAATTGAAAATTTTACAGATATGAATCAGCGTTTACAACAGTTTTTAGACTTGGAAAATATATCTCCGGCTAAATTGTCAGAGATTTTGAATGTACAGAGATCGAATGTCTCCCATATTTTAAACGGGAGGAACAAACCAAGCTACGATTTCATCTGTAGAATGCTCTCTAAATTTCCATCTCTTAATGCAGACTGGCTCCTTACCGGAAAGGGTAAGCCATACAAGGAGAACTTCCCTCCCATCTATAGTGCGGAGGAAAATTTGTCGGGAAGCAAAAACGTATACACAAACACCGCTAAAGAGAGCCTTTCATACAATAATGAGCCTAAAACAGGTGAAAACAGTCTGTTTGCTCTAAATGAAGACAATATGGTTACTCCGGCAAATTTAGGATACTCCGCTGATAATAAGAGTAATAACATATCAACCAATGATTCTGAACTCATTGAGAATCCAATAAATACACAGGAGTTTGGCGGTTATAAGGAAAAACGCAGAGTAAAAAGCGTTATTATATTTTATGATGACGGCAGTTTTGATGAGTTAAAGCCGGAAAAATGATTATTTTTGTGGCACAATAATCCACTCAGTAAATGTATAAACTTATAAGATCTTTGCTCTTCTTTTTTTTTACCGGTGAGCAGGCTCATAACTTTACAAAGAAGTTCTTGATTGTTATGAGATATATTCCCGGTGCGCAATGGATAATTCGGTTAATATATAATTATAAGAATCCGGTTCTTGAGCGTGAAGTCTTTGGTATAAAGTTCAAAAACCCGGTAGGACTTGCTGCAGGTTTTGACAAGGATGGCGAAATATATAATGACCTTGCCAATTTTGGGTTTGGATTTGTAGAGATTGGCTCCATCACCCCTCAAGCTCAAGATGGGAATGCAAAACCGAGGGTCTTTAGATTACCTGCGGATCACGCTATAATCAATAGGATGGGTATAAATAATAAAGGTGTAAAGTATGCGGTTGGGAATCTCACACGTAATCACCCCAAATGTGTAATAGGTGGTAATATCTCAAAAAGTGCGAAAGTAAGCAACGAGGATGCCCCTAAGGATTACGAGAAGAGCTTTGCCATTCTATATGATTTTGTTGATTATTTTGCCGTTAATGTATCTTGCCCTAATGTTAAAGACCTTTGCAAACTACAGGATATAACCGCTTTAAGCGAGATTATAGACAGGCTTCTCGCCTTAAGAAGATACTTTGACGACTACAGGCCAATTCTTTTAAAGATTTCTCCAGATATACCGCGTGAGCATTTAGACGAGATTATAGATCTTGTACTCATATCGGGTCTTGACGGTATTATAGCAACCAACACCACACAGAGCAGAGATAATCTTAAAACAGATATGGAGACTGTAAAGGAGATTGGAAACGGTGGCTTGAGCGGTGCTCCTCTGTTTGAGAAGAGTCTTGAAACGGTAAAATACATAAATAAAAAGACAGATGGTCTTATTACCATAATTGCAGTAGGCGGCATTGAAACTCCACAACAGGCAGAACAGATGCTTAAAGCCGGTGCTTCTTTGGTTCAAATATATTCAGGATTCATATATGAGGGTCCCGGTCTTGTGAAAAGGATAAACAAACATCTGTCTAAAGTAATGGGTAATAAAAAATGATAAAAGCATCTATTTGTACAATTGGAGATGAAATACTTATAGGCCAGATAGTTGACACTAACTCATCTCATTTTGCCAAGGCACTTAATTCTATTGGCGTTATTGTTACCTCAATGGTTTCAACATCGGATAATGAACAGGAGATAGAAAAAACTCTCAATTCGTTGGCGGTAGAAAACGACGTAATAATCATTACAGGAGGGCTTGGTCCAACCAAAGATGACATAACCAAATCAACTCTTGGCAAACTTACCGGTGCAACCGGTACATACCAGAGCAAGGAACAGTTGGATATTTTATCCAATATTTTAAAATCCAGAGGGATTGCGCTTTCGGATATCAATATTGCCCAATCTATTGTTCCAAACACATGTAAGGTAATTCCAAACCACAGAGGAACAGCACCAAACATGCAGTTTGAGATACCTGCCTCAAAGTATGGTCATAGTGTGCTTATGTTCTCACTTCCCGGGGTTCCGTTTGAAGCAATTGCCGCTATTGAACCTGTAATGGATTCAATAAAAGAACATTTTAATCTGCAGAATATTACACATAGAACTATCTGCACGTTCGGCATTCCCGAGAGCACCTTGGCTAAAATGATAGAGTCATGGGAGGAGAATCTGCCAAAAGAGCTTCATTTGGCATACCTGCCTAATCCGCTATTGGGGGTAAGGCTGCGTCTTTCTGCTTACGGTGTTGATGAAGATGTGGCAGAGGTTGCCATAGATAGGGAGATACCAAAGCTAAAAGAGCTTATAGGCAACGCAATATACGGATACGGAGAATACTCTCTTCCACTCTGTTTAAGGGATACTTTAACAAAACAGGGAAAGACAATGTCTGTTGCAGAGTCATGTACCGGTGGTTTTATGGCACACATGCTTACATCCGTTCCTGGAGCATCTAAATATTTTTACGGAGGCGTGGTATCTTACGACAACAGCGTAAAAATTAACGTATTGGGCGTTGATAAAGAGATTATTGAGAAATATGGAGCAGTAAGCCGCGAGTGTGCTGAGGCTATGGCTCTATGCGTTAAGGCTCTCATGAAGACAGATTATGCGATTGCTACAACCGGTATAGCAGGACCGGACGGAGGTACAGATGAAAAGCCTGTAGGGTTGGTATGGGTTGGCATAGCTTCGGACAAGGGTGTCCTCTCCACATCGTTCAGATTTGTTGCGAGCAGAGAGATTAATATTGAACGTTTTGCATCTCATGCAATCAATTACTTTAGAGAAAAATGCCTGCTGTAAAGAAAGCGTTGGCGTTAGCGTTAATTTAGTTGAAAGTTTAGAGTTTATAGTGTATGGGCAGTTTTTAAGTTAATAGTAGTAAAGCTTAAAGTAAGAAACTATCAACTTAAAAACAATAAACCAGTTAACTGACTTTAAACTATAAACAATAAACTTAATTAGCCAAAGCCAAATATGGTACAGAGAAAAAATAGTTACAAGTAACTTTATGTAAACATTTATAAAACAATAAATATGAATCAGCCTAAACTTCAACAGCTAAGTCTGTTGGCATTAACACTAATAAGTTATTTGATGATAACATCGTGCAACCAAACAAAACCGGCACTAACTGCAGCCGAGCAGTTGGATTCGCTATTTACAGCCAGATATGGCGTCACAGACACCGCGAGCGGTAAAGTAACATTCCCTAACCCGGGAGCAAGTGTACTTATATGCAAAGGGGACTCCGTTCTTTTTGAAAAATCGTACGGAGAATCCAATTACGACACCAATACAAGAATAGACAAGAATACATTCTTTAACATTGCCTCTGTATCCAAACAATTTACAGCAGTTGCAATACTTAAACTGTATCAAGAGGGAAAATTGGATATAGAGAGCAGTATCTATGATGTAGCTCCAAGAGTTACCTCTTTCTTGCCTCCTAAAAACGAGGAGTTTGCCAAAATAAAGATAAAACATCTTATGTCCCACACATCGGGTATTATGGATGAAAGGCCAAGAGACGACAGACATTTTGTGCTTACGGCAACAGACATGCAGTCTTTAGAGTATATGAAGGGAATAAAATCTTTAAGATTTACTCCAGGCTCTCAGTATGAGTACATTAACCCAACATTCCAGCTGCTTTATGTTATAATTGAAGAGGTATCTGGAAAACCTTTTGAGCAGTATATGAGAGATGAGATCTTCACCCCGGCAGGAATGCCGGAAACTCTCTATTTTGAGGATGGACGGGATATTCCAAGGATGTCTCACGGTTATGTTGCAGACAAAGATGATGCACCCGAAGCCGATAAAAAATTCAGCGAACGCGACTACGGTGAGGAGAGTTTCTTTGCAACCAAAGCAGACGGCGGAATATACACATCCGTTATTGAGTTCAATAATTGGGAAAAGGCTCTAAGAGACAACAAGATATTGGATTCTACAACCCTTGCACTTGCATACACACCACAAATAATGGTAACAGGAAGCCCTTACTGCGATTACCAAAACAGAGAGAATACATATTATGCTTTCGGATGGTTTGTAGACAAGACACCTAATATGCCTGTTAAGGTTTACCACACCGGTGATAATGGAGGATATCAGATTTATGCAGCTAAGTATCCCGACAAAGATTTGAGAATAATGGTGTTTGAAAACAGAAACGACCATTCGAGATGGAACATGGCAAAGGAGATTGATAACATTATCAAAAAAGCAGGCTTTTTGGAGTAAAGTTTTGGGAGTAAAATACTCTCCTTCCAAAAAAATAAAATAGGACGACCGCTCTAACGGATCGTCCTATTATATTCAAGCAGCCGTCTCTTTACTAAACCTCCTTATTAAATATGGAGGAATTAGCCTGTGCTACAGGCATGATGACCATATCATTTATATTGACATGTGCCGGGCAGTTTATCATATACATGATTGCATCGGCAACATCATGAGCCGTTAACGGCACAAAACCTTTGTACACATTGGCAGCTTTCTCATTATCACCTTTAAACCTTACCTGAGAGAACTCCGTTTCAACCGCCCCGGGGCAGATCTGCGACACCTTTATACCAAACGGCAGAAGATCTATCCTCATTCCTTTTGTAAGGGCATCCACCGCATGTTTTGTCGCACAATAGACATTCCCATTAGGATATACCTCTTTACCTGCAATTGAGCACAGATTAATTATATGACCGCATTTGAACTCCTTCATATATCTGCTTACAACACGTGTCACATACAACAATCCCTTTATATTGGTATCTATCATCCTCTCCCAGTCATCAACCACCCCCTCATCTACCCTGTTAAGTCCTACAGCCAAACCGGCGTTGTTGACCAACACATCTATATGTTGCCATTTGTCTGGAAGATTACCCAAATATTTGTCAACTTCATTATAGCTGCGTACATCAAAGCTAAGTGGTAACACCCTCACACCAAACTCCCTCTCCAACCTCAAAGAGGCCTCCTGCAATCTGTTCTCTCTTCGTCCTGTAATTATTATATCGTAATCACTTGCAGCCAACATCTCTGCCGTTGCTAAGCCAATGCCAGATGTTGCGCCTGTAACCAAAGCAATCTTTCTCATAAAACCTTATTTTTACACTTAACAACCATTCAGGTCTCTCTAAAAAGTATAGGCAATCTCCTCAACTCTATTCATTACCCTAAGGAAATTCTCTCCCAAAATTTTCTTTATATCTGCCTCAGAATAACCTCTGTCTACCAACTCCTGTGTTATTACAGGCATCTTTGAGATATCCTCAAGCCCTTTAGGTCCTGCAGCAATACCGTCAAAATCAGACCCTAAGCCAACATGGTCAGCACCTACAAGATTTACAACATGATCTATATGATCTACCACCTTTTTGTAAGAAGGCCTGTTAAGGTCCAATATAGCCTTTACAGAGTCATTGTACGCTCTCTTCTCCCTGCGCCCTGTAGGATTCTTCTTAAGTTCTGTCTCGGCAGCATCAAAAGCATCGTCGTACGGGCCGTAAATCTTTCCAAACTCTTCGTCCAAGAAGCATGGATAGAAATTAATCTGTATAACACCACCCGCAGCAGCCAAATCCTTAATCATTTGGTCTGTCATATTCCTTGGATGATTGCACAGAGCCCTGCAGCACGAGTGAGTTGCAACAACAGGAGCTACTGAATATTTCAATACATCATAAAATGATTCATCCGATATATGAGACACATCCACAAGCATTCCAATCCTGTTCATCTCCTTTATAACCTCCTGTCCAAAAGTACTTACACCGTGCCATCTCTTGACCTTTGATGAACATGAATCACAAATCTCATTATCTCCCGCATGAGTAAGAGTCATATACCTTATACCCATTCTGTAAAATAATCTCAACAATGAAAGATCCTTCTGTATAGGAGAACCATTCTCCATTCCAAAGATAATAGCTCCTAACCCTTTGGCCTTAAGTTCTCTTGCCTCTCTTACAGAGTATGCCTGCCTCACCTTGTCTTCATTAGCCTCAATTGAGTCCTTTGCAGCAGCTATAAGCCTTAAAGCCCTCATGGTGGCCTCATCCGGCGTAAGGGAATTAGATGTATAAATAGCGAAGAATGAAGCATCTACCCCACCCTTTTTCATTCGGGGATAATCAAAGTGTCCCTCCTTATTCAATTTACTAAAATCTCTGGCCAACATTAGCGAAAGCGGTGTATCGCAATGAGAATCCAGCACAAAGGCCTCTTTATGAAGGGCCATGGTGTCTATAATTTTCTTAGTCATCTTGCATTAAAGATTTTTACATTCAAATATAAACCTAAAAAATCACAAATCCTTGTATTTTTGCGCAGATGATAAAATTTTTTCAAAAAAACTGTAATAAATGCAACACAGCCCAAAAAGCAACGTCTTATAAGTGAAAAAAAGATAAATGAGAAACAACAATAACATAGAGAAGATTTATAATACGTACGCAAAGACCCTTTACAACACCTCTTTAAGGATTGTAAAGGATTCCTTTAAAGCCGAAGAGATTATGCAAGACTCTATAATTAAATATTACAACGAGGATGCAGCAACGCAGTTTAATAATCCGGGAGGTTGGCTACAAAAAGTATGTATTACTAAATCAATAGATTATCTGCGCAAAACAAAAAGAGAGAACATATTTCTTACAGAGTATGCGCAAGACAATGGAGAGGATTCCGTCAATCCTAATCCAGACAAAAACAGAGTTAGCCCCGACACAAAAGCAAAAGAGATAAAGGAGGCTATTTATAATCTTCCCGACAAATACCACATTGTACTCTCTTTACTGCTTTTAGAGGGGTACGATTACGAAGAGGTGGCCCAGATTACCAAAGCTCCTACATCAACCATAAGGAGTTGGGCAATGAGAGGTAAAAAAATGGTTATTGAAACATTAAAATGCAAAGAATAATGAAACAGGATATAACAGACAACAATAAAATCAGCAACAACAGATTTGACGAGTCTAACGAGTTGGATATTTTTATAATGCACAATAGAGATTCTTTTGAAGAGGAGCTTCCATTAGGTCATTTAGAAAGATTCAACAGAAGGATTGCTTTAAAAAACAGCAACAAATCTAAAGTAAGGCGTTTTACCATCTCCTTTTCCGCAGTTGCAGCCGCAGTCATACTTGGAGTAATAGCATTTACACAGATAGAGAGCAACAATACTGCACAAGATGAAAATTACGAATTTATGTACTACAAGGCGCAGATAGAGAGTGTAAAGGATGAGATATTCAATGAATCGTCACAGATTGGCGGTGCAATTGAGACAGAGGCAAAAGGGACGGTTTACAGTATAATGAACGAATCTATCCCATTGGAGCAGCTTCTGCCCGAGGAGCTTACAAAGGCACAAAAAGACACCATACTAAAGAAATATTACAAAAAGAAACTAAAGGGGCTTAACCAGTACAAGGGTATTGTATCGCAGGAGCTTAACAACTACAGATAATTGATTATTAATATTTAACACACAAGAATATGAAAAAATTTTTATTAGCATTAACAGCTATTTTATGCGTAACCATTCTTAACGCACAGAGGGTAACCAAAGATTACAGATTCAGCAATATTACAGGAATCAAGGCAAGTAGTATATACAACATAAAGCTGAGCAAGGGAAATTCAGATGTTGTAAAGATCACCGCAGATGAGAGGTTCTTTAAAAACATAAAGATTTACAAAGATGGCAACAATACTTTGGTTTTGGAATGGGATGGAAGTTTTAAGTACAGAGGCGATGACAAAAGAAATACCGAAGGTATTAATGTTGTTATGCAGGTAAACAGTTTGGAAGAGTTAGATCTTTCCGGAGCAGCGTCTTTAGATGGCAACGGAGATACATACCCATCAAGAGAATTTGAGTGTGAGTTATCTGGAGCTGCAAGTGCAAAAAACTTTAATGTAAACACCTGTGAGACCGATTTGGACTTGAGCGGTGCAGGAAGTGTTGCTTTTGGAGGCAATTACGGGAAATTGGAGGGCGAGATAAGCGGCGCAGGAAAGGCAGTGCTTAACGGTAATACTTCCGACATAGAATTGGAGGTAAGTGGTGCCGGAAGTGTAGACATTAGCAACTGTGATGCAAGAATGGTAGATTTGGAGCTGTCAGGAGCCGGAAATGTAACCTTAAAAGGCTCTACAGACAGACTAAAAGCAATAGTAAGCGGGGCTGCAGCTCTTAAAGCAAAAGAGTTAAAAGCCATGGATGTGATCTGCTATACTTCCGGGGCATCAGGGGCATCTGTTTACTGTACAGGCACTTTGGAAACAAAAACGACAACAACTTCAAAGATAACATACTATGGTAACCCTAGGAATATTATTTCACATAACCAATCCTTAGTAAAAGGTAGAGATTAGATAATAATAAGCAAATATAATTGGAATTAACTTTTTTGGAGGCCGGCCACTTATGGTTGGTCTTCTTTTTGTTATGCTTTTTGTATATTTGCGCCCAATAATCCAACACACCAGAACATGGAAGAAAGCTACAAAAAAATAGACAGTCGTAAGGCCATCATCTGTTCGACAATCGTATTCATTGTATATATGACAGCCGTTATGTTCCTCTGTCTTGCAAGATTCTCAGGCAGCGGCATAGATATTAATTTGGGTGATTATTTTTTAGGAATACGGTTAGACAGAATTGTTCATTTTTCTATGTTCTTCCCTTTCCCATTTATCTGTTGGCTTTTCTTTAAATACAGTAGCACAAGACTACAACAGAACAAAAAATTCCGTTACGCTGCAATAATACTTGCTGGCGTGGTATTTGCGGCCATAGCAGAAAGTTCTCAAGAGCTGTTTACAACATACAGAGATTCGGATCCATTTGACTTTTGCGCCAATATAACCGGAATTTTAACAGGATGTATTATCCTGTTCTTGGCAGAAAAGCAGCTTCACAAAATTTTCCATAAATTATTCAAAATTTAGTAACACAACTTAAATCACAGAAAAAAAGCAGAAACCACCAAAATGGTAATTCCTGCTCTATTCTCACACTATTAATATATATGTAGCCGCTACCTCACAAAAACAGGTGGCGCAAGCGGTACAAAATTCTTGTCTATCTCCTCGTAGACTGCAGGTGATTTTGTTTTAGATCTGTTTATAACATCGTATTCCAAAAACTTCTGCTCGCTATACCCCTCTCCGGAGAACTCCATAATCCTTCTGTATATTGCCTGGCGCGATACAGCATTAAATCCGCCAACATTATTCACCATTATACTTGTATATGTTGAACGCCATACCCCGGATTTATATGTAGCACCACCTTCATAAATACCTACCAAACCGCTATAATCCGGATTTTCAAGCAGTGATTTCCATTTAATCAGTGTTAGATCTTTAGTAAAATCTACATTACGATTAAACCCATATTTGGTAGCCCAATCAATATGTTCAACCTTCGTCTTTTCAGGAATTGTTCCATTTTCGGTATAATAATACTCATCTGCCAACTTGCCAAATCCATGGCCGCCAACCTCATGATGTATAATCTGTGCATACTGTTCATCATCGCCGTTAGTATACGGGCAGTATCCAACACACATGTCATTGCTATACATATAGCATGTTCCGGCATATTTTGTGTCATTAACCGCTACAATAATGTGAACCCTGTAACCGGATGCAGGAACACCGGGAATATTACATGCATATTGCAAACATAAATTATCATCTCCACCAATATGTGTTCCTTCTCCATACTCTGTAGAGAATACTGTCTCTATTCCGCTTCCTATTCCCTCATTCTTTGAAACAGCCTTTACCATATATACATTGAACCTGTTTCTAAAGCTCTTGTACGGTTCTATAGAGAAGAAGTGCTCCATTGCAGCTCTCATCCGCTGTTCGTACTTGCCGCCTTCGCCCATATCCTTGTCTATAAAGCCATCGCCCATTAATACAAGGGTAATACCATTACCAACTGTTTTTTCCTGTAATACAGTTACTTCACCATCTTTGCTGTAATCCTGAGACTCGTATCTGTCCGGTGTTACCGCTCTTGCATCCAACGACTTTATTTTGCTTTTTTTAATTATAAGCATTTCTTTGGTTGACATCTTAATGGTTCTGTCGGCAGTCTCAACATATACGGTAATACCATTACGGAAAATTGTAGGCGGAAGAGAAATGTAAAATTCAGTAGGAGTTGTTTCATTCAATTTAACATCATTGCACACCAATTTAACCTCCTCACCACCTTCGGAACCGAAAGATACGGTTGTATATCCATTAGGGTATATAGCAACAGTTGCATCTCCGGACAATTTTTCTTTACTATTGCCTTTAATAGTAATGCTTTTAACCGTCATCTTGGAACCTGTCAACTGCAGTTTAAGTACTCCAAACAGGTTCTTGAATTTAAGTTCTGATTCTGCCTTGCTGCCGGTTACAGCAACCATAGGCATAGCATAACGTGCAAACGACTTAGGCAGATAATGCTGTTCACTTGGAATAGTCACGTTTAGAGAGTGAGATGTACCCTCTTTGGCATATTTTATTTTACTACTATATGGATAATACGCAACATTGGCGTCAAAAGAGACAGTTGCATCTCCACTTCCTATCTGTTTTCTCACTAATGTGGCAGTTGTTTTACCGGATGTTCCAGCCTTTACACCATATAGGTCATTTATGTCACTACCATTAAAGAGTGAGACCTCATCCCCCTCTTCCCATAGCACTAAATTTGAGGAAAGAACGGTTTTTGTCTCTACATCTGTCTCGGACAACGCTGTAAAAATTTGTGCATCATCATTAGTTAGTTGCCCATATTCGTTCTTTTCGCAAGATGTAGCATAGAAGAGTACAGACAATAGGGCAAATGCAATATATATTTTTCTCATAATCTTAGTATTAACTGAATTAATAATATATATAAGCTCAATGTAATTAGTCCCATCCCTGAGATCCGTCATCGCCAACCTCTTCCGTACTTCCACTGTTAGAAGATTGGGCAAAGCCTCTTTCCAATTCAATTAAATACCAGCATACTTGCGGTTCACAATACTTTTCATTCATAGCTTAAAATCATTAAAAATTTCTTAAATGTAGCTTCCGTTCAAAAACATGGTAAAGGTAATAAAATTTAAAGCCAAACAAAAAAGGCAGATTGGAGTAAATTCCAATCTGCCCATATAAGTTAGCATTAGCTTTGGCCTTGGCTTTAGCCTTGGCTTTGGCTTTGGCTTTGGCCTTCTATCCTTTCTCTACATTAAATTCGCCAACGCCAACGCTAATACTAAAGCTATAAACTATAAAATATAAACTATAAACTTTAAACTTATTTGCCTTTGGTCTTAATAAAGTTTATAGTGTACAGAGAAAGACTACTTTAAAAGGTCTACGCTACGCTTGATAAACTCATGCAAATCCTTACCTTTTAGCATGTTGTTAGATAACAATGCCAAGTCCGTAAGCTGTTTGAGAAGCTTATCCCCTTTTGCAAATGTCTCCACAATCTCACGTTTCTCCTTATCAAAGCCCTCTATCTCTTTGTTGCAACTCTCTTTTTTGTCTTTCTGCTCGGTTGTAATCTCCTCAGGCTTTTTATCTTTGGTTGCATCCTCCACCTCTTTAAGAGCTTTCTTTGACTCCTCCTCTTTAGCATCAATCTCTTTAAATTTTTCATTTCCAACGGTAGCAGCATCCAAGTCGGTTATTACCTTGCCAATAAGAGGACTATCATAGTTAAGAGTTATCTCGTAATGATCCGGCATTGTCCCCATAAAGTTCATTCCACCACCCATTGCAGACATCTCCTTGTAACGTCTCATAAACTCGCTTTGGGTAATAAGCACAGGCATAGAGGTAACACCAAGATTGTCAACCTTTACGGTATAGTTGTTATCTTTAGGAAGGATAGCCTCAAATGCCCAGTTAAGCTGAGTTTCAAGCCCCTCTCTCAAAGCAGGTTTCTCCTTAGACTCCTTCTCCACCAATCTGTCTATGCTGTCCGAATCGACACGGGCAAACTTTGCATTCTCCAATTTGCTCTCCAACAGATTAACAAAATGGGCATCCAATTGGCTGTCGAATACAAGAACCTGATACCCTTTATTCTTAGCATCCTCTATGTATGTGTACTGTGCCACAGTGTCTGTAGCATAGAGATAAACAATCTTCTTGTTCTTGTCTGTCTGCTCCGGCTCAATGATTGCCTTGTACTCATTATAGTTATAGTATTTACCATTCGTAGTCTTCATAAGGGCAAAATTCTTGGCCCTGTCAAAGAACTTCTCGTCTGACAACATACCGTATTCAATAAAGAGTTTGAGGTTATCCCATTTAGACTCAAACACAGCCTTGTCATTCTTGTAGATCTCCTCCAATCTGTCTGCAACCTTTCTGGTAATGTAAGAGGCAATCTTCTTTACATTCGAATCTGCCTGAAGATAGCTTCTTGAAACATTAAGCGGAATATCGGGAGAATCAATTACACCATACAGCAATGTAAGGAAATCCGGAACAATATTCTCAACCGAATCCGTTACGAACATCTGGTTTGAATAGAGCTGTATCTTATTCCTTGTAACATCCATATTATCCTTAATCTTAGGAAAATACAAGATTCCCGTAAGGTGGAACGGATAATCTACGTTAAGGTGTATATAGAACAGAGGATCATCCTGCATAGGATAGAGTTTTCTGTAGAACTCCATATACTCCTCATCCTTTATACTGCTTGGGGTCTTTGTCCAAAGAGGTTCTGTATCATTAATAATCTTATCCTTGTCTGTATCTACATACTTGCCGTCCTTCCACTCCTGCTCCTTTCCAAAAGCAATAGGGACAGGCATGAACTTACAATATTTTGTAAGCAGAGTATTAATTCTCGTCTTATCTGCAAATTCGGCAGACTCATCATCCAAATAGAGGGTGATCTCAGTTCCTCTGTCTGCCTTATCAATCTCGCTCATCTCAAACTCAGGAGAACCATCGCAACTCCACTGAACACCCTTTGCCCCCTCTTTCCAAGACAATGTCTTAATAACTACCTTTTTGGAAACCATAAAGGCAGAATAGAATCCCAATCCGAAATGTCCTATAATGCTGTTTATGCTGTCTTTATATTTTTCGAGAAATTCACCTGCACTTGAGAAAGCTATCTGATTGATATATTTGTCAACCTCCTCTTCAGTCATACCAATACCCCTGTCTGTAATGGTTAATGTCTTCTCCTTCTCATCCAAAGCAACTCTCACGGTGAGATCTCCAAGCTCCCCCTTAAACTCCCCTACGCTCGAAAGTGCCTTCATCTTTTGAGTAGCATCTACAGCATTGGCAATCAACTCCCTAAGAAAAATTTCATGGTCAGAATACAAGAATTTTTTAATCACCGGAAAAATATTATCCGTAGTAACACCAATCTTACCTTTAGCCATAATATATCTGTTTTTTAATTATTTACTCTTTTCTTCCCAGCAAGATTTAAGTAATCTTAAAAAAATAACTTTGTAATCTTTAATTGTCTTTTCGGTCTATATTTCTTTTCTCAAAAACACCCCTAAATTTTTACCAACTTATTTTTTAACGCTTACTAAAACGGTTTTTGTCGGGAAGCGGAAAAACATTAATCAAACAGCATACCACAGAAAGCAGACTGACTATTTGGCAGAACCGTCTGCTCATTAAGGTAATTTGAGTAATTTTGCCACACCATTAAGAGTTGGTGTAATAAGTGTTAATAAGGTAAAAGCCACATTATGAATGAGAATTCCAATAGGCCTAACAAAATTATAGTACGCGGAGCCAAAGTACACAATCTAAAGAACATAGATGTTGATATTCCTCTAAACAAGATAGTTGGGATAGCGGGAGTGTCGGGTTCCGGGAAATCCTCTTTGGCATTAGGTGTTCTGTATGCAGAGGGGTCGCGCCGATATTTGGAATCTCTTTCTACCTATACTCGCCGACGAATGACCCAGGCATCCAAGAGTAATGTAGATGAGGTGCTCTATGTTCCGGCGGCATTGGCCATGCACCAAAGACCGGGAATACCGGGAATACGCAGCACATTCGGCACGGGTACAGAGCTACTTAACAGCCTAAGGCTCATATATTCTCGCTTGGCAAACCACAGATGTCCAAACGGACACTATTTGGAACCGTCTCTTAATGTTGCTGCTGGAAAGGAGTTGGTATGCCCCGTTTGCGGAGAGCATTTTTTTGCACCATCTGCAGAGGAGCTGTCTTTCAACAGTCAGGGAGCATGCAAAAGCTGCAACGGAACAGGTAGTATAAGGCAGGTTGACGAATCTACATTGGTTCCGGACGAATCGCTTACCATTGAGGAGGGGGCAGTTGCGCCATGGAATACTCTCATGTGGTCTCTTATGGTTGACGTATGCCGCGAAATGGGTGTACGCACCAATGTCCCATTTAATCAACTCACTGAAAAAGAACGCGATATAGTCTTTAATGGACCAGCCGAAAAGAAACATATTTTCTATAAATCCAAAAACTCAAACCAAGTAGGAGAACTGGATTTTACATACTATAATGCGGTGTACACGGTTGAGAATGCCCTTGCCAAGGTAAAGGATGAAAAGGGGATGAAACGTGTGGAAAAGTTTCTTAAAACAGACATCTGTCCTGATTGCGGAGGTTCAAGGCTGTCTCAAGCGGCACGTGCACCAAAGGTTTGCGGCATATCATTGGACGAGGCATGCAAAATGACACTCAAGGAGATAGTGGAATGGGTAAAGGGGATACCGCAATCACTGCCGGAGGTTATGAGACCAATGGCAGAGAGCATCTGCGAATCATTTGCAGACACCTCTCGCAGACTTATGGAGCTTGGGGTAGGATACCTATGCTTAGACAGAGCCGCCTCTACCCTATCAACGGGTGAGAGACAGCGGATGCAGCTTGCCCGCGCTGTGAGAAACAGAACCACCGGCGTACTGTATGTCTTGGATGAGCCGTCCATAGGATTACATCCCGCCAATATTATAGGGCTTACCGGAGTTATGAAAGACCTTATTGCAGACGGCAATTCCATTGTGCTTGTAGACCACGACACTCGGATATTGGCAGAATCCAACCATATAATTGAGATGGGTCCCGGTGCCGGTTCCAATGGAGGATGCATAATAGCAGAGGGGAACATAGAAGAGATAGAAGCTAATGAAAGTTCCAAGATAGGGCCGTTTCTAAAGGGTTATAAAGAGCGTATCAGACCTTCTGTTAATGAGTTGGAGCTCTTTAGTTTTGGAAAGATTCATCTTTCAACAGACAATATACACACGGTAAAGCCATTGGAAGTTGACATTCCCAAAGGCAGGCTTACCGTTGTAACAGGGGTATCCGGGTCAGGCAAAACCACATTAGTATTGGAGAGCCTTATACCAGGTCTTTCAGCGCAGATTAACGGAAGCAGATTACCAAAGCATGTAAAAAACATCGAGGCCGAAGGAATTAGAAACATAAAACTTATAGACGCCTCACCTATTGGAATAAACGTGCGTTCAACCGTTGCCACATACGCAAATGTCCACGACCTATTGCGTAGGACATACTCAAAAACGGAGGATGCCATAAAGAGAGGATATACCGAGAGCGATTTCTCATACAATACAGGGCGTCTGCGCTGCCCAACCTGCGACGGTACAGGTGTGATAAGTTTGGATGTCCAGTTTCTTCCCGACGTAAACATCCCTTGCCCGGATTGCAGAGGGTCGAGGTATGCAAATGCCGCCTATTCTGTAAGGAGAGAGAACAAAGCAGGTGAGTTTTATTCTCTGCCGGAGCTTATGGATATGGATGTTACAGACGCTCTTACAGCTTGCAATGACCTTAAAACCGTAAAACAGAGTTTACAGGTACTAAGTGGGTTGGGATTGGGCTATCTTACTCTTGGGGAGGAGACACCTGGGCTTTCCGGTGGTGAGGCGCAACGTCTCAAACTCGCCAGCGAGATGGGTAAAGGGCAGGATGACACCATCTTTGTATTTGACGAACCCACAATAGGGTTGCATCCGAGCGATGTACAGACACTACTGAATGTTTTTCAAAAACTTGTAGACCATGGAGCTACAGTAATAGTCATTGAACACGATTTGGATATTATAAGAAATGCAGACTATATTATAGATATGGGTCCCGGCGGAGGATATGAAGGGGGCCGCATTGTAGCCTGCGGCACCCCTATTCAAATACAAAATCGTCCAACCAGCATAACAGGACAATACATTTAATATCAGTTAATTCCTACCAATTCTGCCAGACATATCACTCTTCTGTGTCTCTGCTCTTCTCACTCTGCCGGCTTTGCCCCAATTGAAATTGTAGGAGAGCTTAAGTTGATATGACCTGTATGATACATTGTTTGACACTGTCTGTGTATAGTCTCCCATATCTATAGTCACATTACCTCCTTTTTTGTGTGAATCAAATATATCACTTACAGAAAATCCAATATTCCATCTCTTTAATCTTTTGGTAAGTTCTAAATCTATGTTAGTAGGGTCTTTCCTATACGCATTATGGCTGATTGCTTTCCTGGTAGTTCCAAATACAATTGCTCTTAATGAATACGATTTAGGCAGCCTCAAGACAGCAAAAAGAGTGTAAGAAAGCGAATTATAAGTATGTCTATTGTCACCTACCTTACTTTCCGTAAAACTATATGCAATATCAAAATCTATATTCAACTTGTTAAACAGATATTTGCTTGCATGAAACGATGCAAATACTCCCTGATTACTCCCATTATTGGTATAAGACTGGTAGATAGTACCTTTATCATCTGAATACAGATATGAAGTTATTGCATCGTCTGCTCTATTATAATCTACCGACAATTTATAACTATTAAACAGCGTAAGTTTCAAGCCGTATGAGTTTGAATAATATGACTCCAAATTTGGATTACCAACACTTACAAAAATGTCATGCTGCGAAAGTACGGCATCGGGATTAAGTTGTGATATGGTAGGGCGTACTACCCGCATTGCATAACTTGCACTTAATACATGCCCTTTTCTCTCATTGAGATAATAATTAACAGAGGCATTGGGGATAACATCAAAAAAATCATTATTATCTATATTTGCCCATTGAGCCTGCACACCGGTTCTAATGCCAAATTTTTTAAAGTTTACCGAATACGATGCAAAAGGCCTTAATACGCTCTCATTATACGAAAACGACAATTCATTATTTATCGCTTCATTATTTATGTACGAATATTGAAGACCGGTATTAAGATTATGCTTTTTATTAAATCTCTTTGAATAATTTGCATAACCTATAAACGAACTTGTATTATTTTCCGTATTAGTAATCTTATCCTCTTTTTTGATACCGTTATCAACTACAAAACTTCCCGTAACAATTTCATCCTTTATATATGAGCCCAAATAATCGCCTGTTACAGTCAATTCAGATGCATCCTTAAATGTATGAGTGTACATTAACGAAACTGTTGGCGTTTTAACAACAGAATTATAATCCCTGAAACTTCCATCAGATGACACATCTGAATCCGCACCTGTGGTTTCAGTTACTGTTTTTCTCTTTTGGTCTCTGTTCATTTCTCTGTATGATACCTCTGCAGAAAGGTAGTCGTTTTTTGATATATCATATCCTATTCCCAGTGTGCCCATGGCAGAATATGGCAACTTAAACTTCTCTGTCGTTATGTCATTAACCTGTTTATCCAAATCTTTCCAATCATACTTTAAAGTCTCATTTTTATCTTGATACATATTTGAGTATGAACCGGATGTGTAAAATGAGAACTTACCTCTTCTGTAATTGAGATTGAAATCCGGGTTGACAACAAATTTATTTTCGTTTCCTGATGCCCTCACAGAGGCAGACATAAACCCTCCGGCCTGTTTCTTAGTTGTTATCTTTATGGCTGTACCACCGTATCTTTCAGATATATCCGGATCTGATATCACCTCTATCTTCTCTATATTCTCACCTTTAAAGGAATTAAGATATGTAAGAAGGCTTTCGTCATCAAGCTGTACACGTCTACGGTCTACATAGATATTTGTAACCTTGCTACCGTACAGCGTAACATTTTTAGTAATCATTACGCCCGGAGCAGTCATAAGCACATCTGTAAGATCTTTATTCTTTAGAGCAGCTATATTACCAATCTTATATTCATAACCACTCATATTGTAATCTACCCTGTTTGCTGTTATCTTTACCTCCTTTAGGGTGCTTACATCCTCTTTGAGTATCAACTCATTAAGGTTAATATCCTTGTCAACTGTAAGGTTGAGAGTATATTTTTCATATCCTATTAATGAGACCTCCAATGTATATACCCCATCCTTAGCGTTTAATGCAAAGACTCCATTTATATCTGTGGCTGTACCTGTCAGTTTCTTTGTAGCATTATCCGACAACACTACAGATGCAAACTCAACAGGTTGACCGTCCTTATCTATAACCTTTCCGGTTATCTTATAAAGATTCTGTGCAGAAATGCCACCAACACAAAATAACAATAGGAATAATGTTAAATATAATCTCATGGAAAATCTTATTTGCTGAATTCAACTTGCAAATGCAACAGAATTCTGATTAATAATTTGTTTAAATTTTTCGTTTGGCGTGAGGTATCCA
>UQWT01000036.1 GCA_900544815.1 uncultured Bacteroidales bacterium
GATTGTTATATAAATGATGCGTTTGGTACGGCTCATAGGGCGCATGCATCAACTGCCCTTATTGCAAAGTATTTCCCTAATGACAAGATGTTTGGATACATTATGGAGGGGGAGATTAAGGCTATAGACAAGGTGCTAAAGGGGGCAGAGCATCCTGTAACTGCAATAATAGGTGGTGCTAAAGTCTCAACAAAAATAGCTATTATAGAGAAGTTGTTTGATGTTGTTGACAATATGATTATAGGCGGCGGAATGGTGTTTACCTTTGTTAAGGCACAGGGTGGCAAGATTGGCAATTCTCTTTGCGAGAATGACCAGTTGGAGTTAGCCTTGGAGATAATCAAAAAGGCGGAGGCAAAGGGTGTTAAGTTGTATTTCTCTAAGGAGGTTGTTATCGCTGACAAATTTGCCGAGGATGCCAATACTCGGGTGGTACACAACTTTGAGATCCCGGACGGCTGGGAGGGTGTTGATGCTGCAGAACCAACTCTTGAGGTTTGGGAGAAGGTAATAATGTCTTCTAAGACAATTCTTTGGAATGGTCCTGTTGGAGTATTTGAGATCCCTAAGTTTGCAGTGGGTACAAGACGTATTGCAGAGCTTCTTGCAAAGGCTACAAAGGAGAACGGGGCGTTTACTCTTGTTGGCGGAGGCGATTCTGTTGCGGCTGTTAATCAGATGGGCTATGCAGATAAGGTAAGTTATGTTTCTACCGGCGGCGGTGCAATGTTAGAGTATTTAGAGGGAAAGGAGTTGCCGGGAATTAAGGCGATTAGAGAGTAGCAGGCAGCTACATTTTTAGGTAAAAGGAGGCCGGTTGGAAATTACTTTCAACCGGCCTCCGCACAATGAAAACTAAAATAAAGGTTTAGTGCCTTCTATCTATTTGCTAAGTGCAGTTGCAACATCAACGGCAACTGCGACTGTAGCGCCAACCATAGGGTTATTTCCTATTCCAAGGAAGCCCATCATCTCTACGTGAGCGGGAACAGATGATGAACCTGCAAACTGAGCATCTGAATGCATACGTCCCATTGTGTCTGTCATGCCGTATGATGCAGGACCTGCAGCCATATTATCAGGGTGAAGTGTACGTCCTGTACCACCGCCCGATGCAACTGAGAAATATTTCTTGCCCTGCTCAATGCACTCCTTCTTATAGGTGCCTGCAACAGGGTGCTGGAAACGGGTAGGGTTGGTTGAGTTACCTGTAATAGATACATCAACACCCTCGTGGTGCATGATTGCAACGCCCTCGCGAACATCGTCTGCTCCGTAGCATCTGACTTTTGCACGAGGACCGTCTGAATATGCTATCTCTCTAACAATCTTAAGCTCGCTTGTGTAATAGTCAAACTGGGTCTGTACGTATGTAAATCCGTTTATGCGGGATATAATCTGCGCAGCATCCTTTCCAAGACCGTTAAGGATACATCTTAAAGGTTCTTTTCTTACCTTGTCTGCTTTGGCAGCGATCTTTATTGCACCTTCTGCAGCTGCAAAGGACTCGTGACCTGCAAGGAATGCAAAGCACTTGGTCTCCTCTCTAAGAAGTCTTGCAGCAAGATTGCCGTGTCCAAGACCAACTTTTCTGTCATCTGCAACAGACCCCGGAATACAGAAAGACTGCAAACCCTCTCCAATTGCCTCTGCAGCATCGGCTGCGTTAGTGCAGTTTTTCTTTATTGCAATTGCTGCACCTGCAACGTATGCCCACTTTGCATTCTCAAAGCAGATAGGCTGTGTCTCCTCGCATGTTTTGTAGGGATCCAAACCTAATTTGTCACATATTTCGTTTGCCTCTTCAAGATTCTTTATGCCGTATTTGTTCAGAACGCTATTGATCTTCTCTATTCTTCTGTCCTGACTCTCAAATTGTACTTCTCTTATCATAAGTCTGTCTCCTTATTCTTTACGTGGATCAATATATTTAACGGCGCCCTGCTCTTCTGTAAATCTGCCGTATGTTCCGGTTACCTTCTTAAGAGCCTCGTTTGCATCTGTGCCTTTCTTTATCTCATCCATGAATTTGCCAAGGTGAACAAACTCATATCCGCAGATCTCTCCGTTCTTGTCTAAAGCTACTCTGTTGCAATATCCCTCTGCCATCTCAAGGTATCTTGGACCTTTCTCCTTTGTTGAGAACATTGTTCCAACCTGGCTCCTAAGACCTTTGCCAAGGTCTTCCAAGCTTGCGCCAACTGCGAGCCCTCCCTCTGAGAATGCAGACTGGGTACGTCCGTAAACTATCTGAAGGAACAGCTCTCTCATGGCTGTATTGATTGCATCACAAACCAAATCTGTATTTAAGGCTTCAAGTATTGTTTTGCCTGTTAGGATCTCTGCGGCCATTGCTGCCGAATGTGTCATTCCTGAGCAGCCGATGGTCTCTATCAAAGCCTCCTCAATAACACCGTTCTTTACATTCAGGGTTAGTTTGCATGCTCCCTGCTGAGGTGCGCACCAGCCAACACCGTGAGTAAGACCCGAAATATCTGTAATCTCTTTACTCTTTACCCATTTTCCCTCCTCCGGAATAGGTGCAGGACCATGGTTGGGTCCCTTCTTTACAACGCACATCTGTTGTACTTCATGTGAATAAATCATAAATCCTTATATTAAATTAATTCAATGTCTTTTTATCGCGGCAAAGATACAAAAAAGATTCAACAGCATAAACTCTCATTCCGGCCTTAATGATGCCATGCTGTTGAACCTCATATATTTGATTTTATTGCGTATAGCCTGTCGCAATAAAATATATAAGTATGTCAATTATTGCTTTTTATTGTGCAACTGTCTGTACTTCCGAGATTGAGACATATTCGTAAGGTATATATTCAAAAATCTGCATTACAGAGTAGTTGTGGCTTGGCGTAGAGTAGAGTGTCACTTTAATTCTACCCGTATCTCCTTGTTGAATTGCAAATAATTCATCCACGTTGCCGTTCTTTATACAATCGCAGACGTTGCCTTTTTGATCTATATTAAAGAACAGCTCTTTTTTCTTTAATACTTCGCCTGTCTTTGCGTATTTAAGTATTCTTTTGGGAATAAATATCCCTTTGAGACCTATAATAACAAGTATGGCGCAAACAAAAACAATTCCATATGCAAGGCTGCCATTACCTAATATCTTTATTGATAAAAAGCCAAAAACAATACCGGCCAATAAAATTATTACATAAACAACAGGATTTTGCCTTTCCTGTTTCACGTTTCCATCTGCCAATATTTTAGCATCAACATTACCGTAATTCTCCATAAAATAAATTCATTAAGTTTTTGTAAATCTGGTAAGATGTTTAAAATAGCTCAAGCAAAAAGCTAAACATCTTTAGTAATCTTAAAAAAATAACTTGGTAATCTTTAATTGTCTTTTCGGTCTATATTTCTTTTCTCAAAAATACTGCTAAATCTTTACCAACTTATTTTTTAACGCTTACTTAACTGAAGTTGTATGTCATACATGAATGTAGTCAAACTATGCACAAGGCAGCGCTTTGTTAGCAAGAGAACAAAACTTAACACAATTCTTTGCCGCAAGAACAATCCTGTAATGATTGAAAACAAAACAACAAAACACACTTGCCGGCAATAAGATAGACTAACATGCCCGCATAAGACGAGTCAAGCGCTGCCTTAGTGCATAATCGTACTCTCTTTAATGTATGAATTTCTGTCCTTCGGGAAACTTAACAAGACCCCCTAGCCTTAGCGTCTAATAATCTCCTTAGGACAATTGATATTGTATGGACTTGGAAGGCCCATTAGATCTGCTAAATTCTTAGATTCTCTGTCATATACACATACGCCACCTTAGGTAGTTCTACCACCACCTTCACGGATCTTCCGCTTGATCTGCTCTCTTTGAGATATGTAATGGCAGATTGACAGAGACCTGTTACTCCTCTGTAACCTCTATACTGAACATTTGAGAGGGCAGATGAATTTACTGTTATGGCAGTAGGGAATTCAAAACAGTCCATAATGGATTTTGAACACTGTGTAAGCTCCTCTCTAGCCATAGGCGCATTACACACTGTATCTTCAATACCGTTATTTACAACCTCTGCAGTTTGATGTTTAAGTATATGATATGGGTTGTTATCATCTTTTGTTTCGGAGACAAGACAGAAAACAGACAGCAGCAGGCAACTCATGGCAAGCACAAAGTTGTCTAGCAGCAACTCTTTGCACCGCCTTTTTACCCTGTAGTATATTATATCTGTCTTAATCATAATCCTTATATATCTATGCTTTAGCTTTGACTTTGGCTTTAGCGTTAATTAAATAGACCACTCTACGCCATTTTTGGTATCCTTTATCTTTACCCCGGCTTCGGTCAGCTCATCTCTTATCTTGTCTGATTTCGCCCAGTCTTTATCTGCCTTAGCCTGCGCTCTCTCCGCAAGAATCATCTCCATCAACTTCTCAATAACAGCACTGTCTCTGTTTTGTTCACCGGCAAATTCGCTTTTCAATCCTAAAATGTTCTCCACTACATCTATCAACAGCGTGCGCAGTACACTCTTGTCTGCCTCTGTTATTGTAACCGAGCCGTCCTTAACGGAGTTTACAATCCTCACTGCGTCAAACAGATGTGAGAGAGCAATTGGAGTGTTAAGGTCGTCAGACAAAGCCTCGAACACCTTATCCTTCAGCTGCACAAGCTCATCTGTAACCTTTGATTTATCACAAGGAAGCTTATTGGAAACAGCAAGTTTTTCCACATCTTTTGAAGCCTGCATTATCCTCTTAAGTCCCTTCTCCGCTGCCTGCAAAGCCTCGTTGCTAAAATCCAACGTGCTTCTGTAGTGCGCCTGAAGTATAAAGAACCTAACCGTCATAGGGCTGTAAGGTTGCTGTAGCAACTTGTGTGTGCCGTTGAACAGCTCATCCAAGGTGATGAAATTGCCAAGGCTCTTGCCCATCTTTTGGCCGTTTATGGTAATCATATTGTTGTGCATCCAGTAGTGAACGCCACCCTTGCCGCGCGATGCACAGTTTTGTGCCAATTCACACTCGTGATGCGGAAACAACAGATCCATTCCTCCTCCGTGAATATCAAATTCATCGCCCAAGTATTTGGCGCTCATTGCAGAACACTCAAGATGCCAACCCGGAAAGCCGTCGCTCCAAGGGGATGGCCAGCGCATGATATGTTCCGGAGAAGCCTTTTTCCACAGCGCAAAATCTACAGAGCTGTGCTTGTCGCCAGAACCATCCAATTCGCGGGTGTTTGTAAGAATGTCGTCTAAGTTTCTTCCCGACAAAACCCCATAATGGAATTTCTTGTTGTAGGCTGCAACGTCAAAATAGACGGAGCCGTTGCTTATGTACGCAAAGCCGTGATCCAATATCTGTTGGATAAGCTGAATCTGTTCTATTATATGCCCTGAAGCGTGTGGCTCTATGCTTGGGGGGAGGGTGTTGAGCTTTTCCATAGCCTTGTGGAACTTTATGGTACACTCCTGTGCTACCTCCATAGGCTCAAGTTGTTCCATCTTTGCCTTCTTTGCTATCTTATCCTCTCCGTCATCTGAGTCGTGCTCCAAGTGCCCCACGTCTGTAATGTTTCTTACGTAGCGCACCTTGTATCCCATATATCTAAAGTATCTTGTTAAGACATCAAAGGTTATTGCCGGCCTTGCATGGCCCAAATGTGCATCTCCGTAAACGGTAGGGCCGCATACATACAATCCTACCATGCCAGGTACAACAGGTTTGAACAGCTCCTTGGTTCTGCTCATTGTGTTGTATATGTAATAGTCTCTCTTTTCAGCTTGCATAAACATTCAGATATATGACGTGCAAATTTACTAATTATTTTTGTGAACTTGGAATTAAATTTTGTCGCCATCTGTTCCTATGAAGGATGTGTATATGTTTTTTGACGAGATACAACTGGTTGATAACTGGGAGTTGTTCATATTAAGGGTATTTAAGAGCTATTGCAAGGAGATTTCAATACCATGCTTTTCCGCGACTTAATAGAGCACTATAAGATCACTAATTACGAAGCGGTGCGTTATTTCATAAAACGGTTCATGGCAAACATGTCAAAGTCAACCTCTGTCAACAGTATCTATAATGACTTGAAATCTCAAGGACAGAAGATTAGTAAGGACAAGATGTATGAACTGGCAGATTATGTGTGTGAAATATTTCTGTTCTTCAGAATTTCCAGATATGAAAGGTCATTGATTAAGGATCATAACCTTCCTCCCATCCGTATCCACAGCTTGCGCAAACTGCAGAAATGCACTGTAGATGTTCAGAACATACATGGTCATGAACAACATCATAACCGCTGCAAAATGGGCACCTAAGCTCTTTGTTTATTCTTTTACAAAGCAAACAATCAGATTCATATGCTGCAATCACACCAACACATGCAGACAATAGCATAATAGCAGTGAATGCAATTCTTTTAAAATTTTTCATAATAGTGTATTTAAGGTTAAACAATATTCTAATACATCTTATTTATCGGTCACCGTTGTATAGTCTTAACAACATAAGAAAGATAATAGCGTCTTAGGTACTCATCAGAAAACGAGAATGTAATAAAAAAGTTAGAAATCTGCAAAATTGATTGAAACAAAAATGTAACAAATGGGCAGGTGTATAAATTGCTGTTTTATAGCGTATATGATTACACAACATAGTCTTAATGATAAAAATCATTATAATTTGTCATTGTTATAGAGAATGTCTGCAGATTGTTTGCAACTTTTATTAGAACAATATTGCTAAACAAATTAATCTTTTATTATCTTTGCTCTCACCTGATTTAACAAAATACTATTGAGCCAAGTGAAAAAGCTGATGGGTAAAATATTGGTTACGGTTATAATTCTACAGTACATTATAGGTGCTGCAGGGTTTCAGGTGCATCATTGCTGCTGTAACAAATCTTACCATATCACCTTTTCAATAGTAGAGGCGTTCTCTCCGTATCATTATCACAACTGCAAAAAACACACAGAGGATAAAGTGGCGCAAGAGCTTGCAAAACAGGGTATAAGCACATACAAGCCGGTTAGGCATTGCGGTGACACTCTGTTTCAGATGGATAATGATAAATATGAGAACGGAACACAAATGATTCTTTCATACATATATATATTGGTTTCATCTATAGTTGTACCGGAACTACACTCATCTTTGGAAGAGTCAGACGCTAACAGGTATAAAATCTATGACGATGATTCTCTAAAGCGACGATGGCGACATTGCCGGGCGTCACTCTGCACATTTATCATTTGATTTTTTGTTGTCTGCTGCAATGCTAAATAAATGCGGCGGGAGGGTGGTATTACGCTCAACCAATGACTTATGTATGCCATAAGAGATTAAAAATCCCTAATTATGGCTACTTCGGTTGGTAATTTACCTATTTGAGGCTATTGCATAGCAATACAGCCTGCAATACTTTTGCAACCCATTTGCAACCCATTTGCAACCCATTTTAAATACAATAGTAATCACAGAATTATGAATATAATAAGGTTAACAATATCGGTTATTTGCCTTCTTGCGGTAACGTTCGCCAACGTTACCGAGGCAAAAAACAAAAAGAAAAACAATGACAACAAATGGCATACATTAGTTGCAGTTGTGGTAGATCCTGCCACATACAACAATGCAAAAGATGCCGTTGACAAATATATAGAATCTATAAAGGTAACAAGAGAGGATGGAAGCGTGAGAAGAGAGGGTCTGTTGGTAGTAGACAGATGGGCACAGCCCGATTCAATAAGAAACTACCTTTACAACCTTTATCAAAACAGCAATTTGGAAGGCGCAGTATTGGTGGGTGATATCCCTGTTGCAATGGTGAGAGATGCCCAGCATCTTACAACAGCCTTTAAGATGGAACAGGGTAAGAATTGGCAGGAATCATCCGTACCATCGGACAGATTCTACGACTGCTTCACCCTTAAATTTAATTTCATAAAGCAAGACAAGGATATTAAATCATACTTTTACTATTCACTTGCACCCGATGGGGCACAGCAGATAGTATGCGACATCTACACAGCCAGAATAAAACCTCCTGTAATAGAGGGCAAGACAAAATACCGGCTTATAACAGAGTTCCTTAACAAGGCAGTTGCAGCAAAGGAGAACCAAAAGAGGATGAACAGAGTTCTCTACTTTGCAGGACATGGCTATAACTCAGAGTCTTACAACGCGCGTATAGAGGAGAGCATTGCCCTAACAGAGCAGTTCCCGTTCCTTACAACAAGAAGAGGCGCCAATCTCAGCTTTATAGATTTTACGTTTGATAAATCTGTAAAACACAGAGTACTTGCAGCTCTTGGAGATCCAACCTTGGACTTGGCTGTAATGCATCACCACGGTAGCGAGGATACCCAGTACTTTAACGGTTCTCCATACGTTTCAGACGCAAAGTCCTGGATTAATCTGGCCAAGAACTTTTTCCGCGGCAAACTTCGCAGGTCAAAAGATACAACTGCAACCAAGGAGCGTTTCATGAAAGAGTACGGAGCTCCGGCAGAGTGGCTCAACGATGCCTTCACCAAGGAGATGAAGACCAAAGACAGCCTTTACTCTGCAAGCATGGATCTAATGATCCCGGATATGAAAGAGTATGTGTCGGGAAGCAAAATAGTATTGTTGGATGCCTGCTACAACGGCTCTTTCCACATGGCGGATTACATTGCCGGCCATCACCTTTTTGCCCCCGGCAACACAATCTTTGTAAAGGGTAACAGCGTTAATACACTGCAGGATACCTGGACAAACGAACTGCTTGGAGTGCTGAATTACGGCGTTTGCGTGGGCAACTGGGGCAAAGGACAGCTCACATTGGAGTCTCATTTTATGGGAGATCCTACCTTTAGTTTTCTTCCCGACGAATTTTCGTTCCTCGATGAGGCAATGACAAGGGAGAGAAACAACCCCGAGTTTTGGAGACTGATTTTGGCACATAAGAATATACCGGCAGAGTTGGTTGCCGTATCGCTTAAGATGCTTCACAGAATGGGTGGCATAGAGAGCGAGGAGCTGTTGGATTATCTGAGGAGCAATCCAAGTTGTGTGGTAAGGCTTATGGCATTCAATTGCCTTAAAGAGAGGGCAGACGGTTCTCTTTTGGAGGCTGTGGAGCTTGGCATGACAGATTCATACGAGCTGCTACAAAGATTGGCTACGTTAACCGGAGGCAAGAACGGCAGCCCTGCATTGGTCCCAATTCTCGCTAAGAAATATTTGGATCCTGTAACATCGGCCAGAGTATTCTTCCAGTTGGGAACAGCAATAGAGGCGCAGGACAGTAAGGCTGTGGTTGCTGCAATGAACAATGTACATTCGAGCGATGAGCAGAGGGAACCTAACGACCAATACAGATGGCCTTATGAAGATGACTACAAAAGGCAGATATCCAATATTTCAAGAAGAGACTTGTCTAACAGGGCAGAGTACGAGATGCTAAAGGACAGCAAGACAAGCAAGAAGGATATAAAGCTTATAGTTAAAAGCGAAAGAAACGGTTGCAGGGTTGCTGCCTTGGATGGCTTGTTTTATCTGTTGTCTAAGGATTCTAAGGCAGACAACGAGATTAAGGTCTTGGTTGCCGAGACTCTCGGATGGTACAGATACTCGTACAAAAAAGATGATATTATAGAGAGATGTAAAGAGTTTTATGCGGAAGAGAAGGATCCTGCCGTGAAAGCAGAACTTCTAAAGACTCTTAACAGATTAAAATAGAATTTATTACCCCAAATTATTTATTAACCATATAACCTAAAGCGTTATGCAAAAATTATTGTTAACTATTTTTGGTTTGATACTTCTGCCTGTTGCAATGTCTGCACAGAGAGGTTCAAACAGCAATTACGCAAAGATTGAGGGCGTTGTTCTCGAAGCGTCCGGTGGGGAACAACCTATAAACTTTGCAACAGTCCAAATCCTTCCTCAGGGGACATACGTTTCCACTGATGCGAACGGTAGTTTCAGTTTTGCCAAAGTCCATCCGGGCAAAGTACAGATTAAGGTACAGTTTGTCGGGATGCAGGATATTGACACTACAGTAAATGTAATTGCTGCAAAGGATTACTATTTTGAGTTTAAGATGAAAGAGGCCAACTTTAGGTTGGAGGAGATTGTAGTGTCTGCTCAGAGGAGCCAGGCCGGCAGCTCGACAGCCTCTAATATCAACAGACAGGCAATGGATCACCTTCAGGCAAGTACAATTAAGGATGTGATGCAGTTGCTTCCGGGTGTAACCATCTCAAACCCAAGTTTGAGCAGTGCAAATACTATCTCTATAAGGACTTTGGCCGGTGGTGGCATGAATAGTCTTGGTACAGCTATTATTATGGACGGTTCTCCACTTTCTAATAATGCGAATTTGCAGAGACTGTCATCTACAGCAAGCGGTGGAACATCAGATCCAACAGGAGTTGCAAGTATTAATGGAGGTATAGACCTTAGAAAGGTTTCTTTGGATAATGTAGAGAGCGTGGAGGTTATTAGAGGTATTCCATCTGCGGAGTATGGAGACCTTACATCCGGTGCTGTCATTATCAATTCAAAAGCCGGTAAAGAGCCGTTTAGCGTAAGATTCAAGACCAACCCTCAGTTGTATGAAGTCTCTGCATCAAAAGGTTTTAATGTTGGCAAAAAAGGTGGCGCTTTCCATATAAGTGGTAACTATGCATACAGTAACACTGAACAGACGAACACATACCAATATTATCAGAGATATAACGTAAAAGGCATGTACTCTCAGACTTTTGGTAAACTCTCTACAAATACCTCATTGGATCTGCAGATAGGTAAAGACTCAAGAGATAAAAACCCAGATGATAAACGTAATCAGAGAGCTTCATCCGGCAGAGATGTAGGATTCAGATTCAATACAAACGGAACAGTAAACTTTGATAATGCCGGTTGGCTTAAGACATTTAAATATAGTGCATCTTTCAGCTATACAGATAGAAAATCTTGGAGTGAAGAGTTGCTTGGAAATGCCTTTGCTCCGTACTCTACTGCTATGGTAGACGGTGCTGTAATATCAAATACACCGGGGGGAAAAGTATATGACATCAATGGGAATGAGATTACCAACCTAAAAGGTACAAACAGTGCAGATTTTGCAACCTACCTTCCATACGAATATTTTTCTCATTACGATATTTACGGAAAGGAACTTAATGCCTTTGCAAAGGTAAATGCAAACTTTGTTAAGATGTGGAATAGTGGTAACAACAAGATTTTAGTTGGTGCAGATTTTAAGACAGACGGTAACCTTGGTAAAGGTATTGTATATGACCTTGCAACCCCACCACAGAGGGTAAATGCTAATGGCGGCCCGGCTTGGAGACCAAGAGCATTTAAAGATGTCCCTTTCATCAATCAGATTGGTGCATACGTGGAAAATCATTTTACCCAGAAGTTTGGGGAAAAAGAGAGAGCTTTGAATATTACAGCTGGTGTAAGGTATGATAATGTAAATGGTAAACAATCATTCTCTCCACGTGTAAATGCATCGTTTGAGGTATTTCCAAGAGTGCTTACCATTAGAGGTGGTTACGGTGTTGCCTCTAAAGCCCCTACAGCACTGTATCTTTATCCTCAGCAGGCATACTTTGATTATATAAACTTCAACAACCTTGGCGATGAGAGATATGACAAGTCTGAGCAACTGTTAATTGGCACTACAAGGGTTTTTGATGTAAAGAACGAAGATCTTAAGGTTGCAAAGAACTATAAGGCAGAGGTTGGTTTGGATATTAACTTTACCAATAAGATTACCCTCTCATTAACAGGTTACAGTGAGAGACTTCGCAACGGATATGGGTTAGGAAGGGATATTAATGATTGGAAGCTTATCCCTTATACCACATACAAGATTGCAGAGAGGGTAGAGGGGGCTGCTCCTAAATTGGAGGTTGATGAGCAGACAAATATTTTCGTGTCATATTACAAACCTATGAATATTGGTGTATATAACAATAAAGGATTGGAGTATGAATTGAATTTTGGAAGAATAGATGCTATTAGAACCTCATTCAATGTTTCAGGGGCATGGATGAAAACAGAGGCTACGTCTGATAACTATACATATAGCACAAATGCAAACGGTAACCAATTGGAGAGAAACATTGGCGTATATGAGAAGAGAATGAAGACAGAAGTTAATGAGCGTATTAACACAACATTTAGAGCAACTCATAATATTCCAAAAATAGGCTTTGTATTAACATTAGCAGCAGAAGTTATCTGGAAACAGAAGAATTGGGATGAATTTGGCAATGATACAATGTTTGAGAAATATATCTCAAGAGTGGATGGTAAAATTTACGATTTTGATCCATCAAAGAAGGATGATCCTGAGTTTGCTTATCTGTTTGATGAACGTCTGGATAGTAGGTTTATTGCTGAGTCGTATAAGCCAAGGGTAACATTCAATTTCCAGCTTTCAAAAGAGATTGGGAACTTCCTAACAGCCTCTTTCTTTGTAAATAACCTGTTCAATCACAGGCAGCTATATGAAAGAAAGCAGGTGCCCGGCGACTATAGGGAGATAGGCCTTTCACAATTTTTTGGATTTGATCTAAAAATTAATATTAAATAGATATGAGTATGAAAAAATATATACTACTTGTTGCGGCAAGCATCTTCCTCTTCTCATGCTCGGAGATGGATGAGGCAAAAGATGTTGAGAAGATACAGACTCTTAAAACAACCATAAGTGTTAACGTTAAGCTACCGGATGGGGTACCTGCACCTACAAGCTACACCTATAAGCTCAATAATTTTACAGACAAGATTGAGATTGTCAAAACAGGTGACGGTAGCGGTACAATCACATTGGATGATGTGATTCCGGGAATCTATACAATAAACGTATCGTCTGAGGTTGCAACTGCAGATTTTACATATAATTTTAATGGTAATGTAACCAACACGCAGTTACTTGCTGACAACCAAAAGGTGAATGTAGATGTAGCAGCTTCAAAATCGGGTAACATTCTATTAAAAGAGTTGTATTACTGCGGTTCTAAAACCCCATCCGGTGGTTCATATTTTAGAGACCAATATTATGAAGTGTACAATAACAGCAACTCTGTACAATATTTGGATGGACTTTGTATAGGTAATATTAACCCGAATGTAGCAACGGCCAGCCTTCCGTCTTATCCCGGGGATAATCCTGATGACTACCTTTATTTCATAACAGTTTGGCAAATTCCCGGAGTCCCTCAAAGTTTGGCAGGATCAACTCAGAACTATCCTTTGCAACCCGGTGAATCTGCAATTATAGCCCAGATGGCGGATAACCATCAAAGAGAAGGACTTAACCCTAACAGCCCAGTTAATCTGCTGAGTGCTGAATTTGAGGCTTATGTAAGGAGCACGGCAATTATTAAGGATAACCCTGCTATCAATATGAAGATGGCATTTTGGCCTTCTCCTGCATATCAATGGTTAGTAACAGTATTTGGTGGAGCGTATGCAATATTTTACCCTGACCATGAGATAGATCCAAATGAATACACATCTCCAATTAACAGTACACAGAAGCTATGCAAGATTAGTATAGATTGTGTTGTAGACGCTGTTGAACTCGTAAATGATGAAAGCAAGATGAAGCTTAAACGTATGCCTGCGGTTTTGGATGCCGGTGCAACAACAGTTGGTGCAACGTATTGTGGTAAGAGTGTTACAAGAAAGATTAAGAGCACTCTCAAGGATGGCAGAATAATCTATCAGGATACTAACAACAGTACGGAGGATTTTGAGGTTACAGATATGCCTGTTCCAAGACGTAACGGAGCAAAGATCCCTGCATGGAACACATGGGCTAATTAGTAACTAATAAACTTTAATATGAATTCTAATATGAAAAGAGATATAAAATCAGTTATCGTTGCGGCCGCACTGTTGTTCCCATTTGCAGCAGGAGCTCAAAATGTTACCGCAAACGAATATATTAAGGCCGGTTCGCTTTGGTATAACTCGCAGAACAGTGCCGGTTTTGCCTTTGCTCCGCTTACAAACTTCAATGAGGTAAGTGTTGGCTACAATTACAATAAAGGGGACTACAAACGCCAGCAGCAGGGTGATAAGGAGTCTACAATAGATTTTAACACCAACGGTGCATATAACTTAAACGGTTTCCAGTTGTGGGGTAATTTCGATTACTCAAACAGCGTTGTAAATGATGCAAGGTTCAACACTATGCTCTATAACCCTTTAAGGGATATGCCATATATGGTTGCAGATTCTGTTTACAGTAAAATCAAGAAACAGAGCTACTTGCTTAACTTTAAAGGATCATCTCCTGTTCTTTGGAACTTTATGTCGTTCGGGCTTAATGCAGACTATATTGCACAGACCTCTGCAAAACAGAATGACCCCCGTTCAGAAGATTACTACTACCATATATTTGTTAATCCAAGCGTACTCTTCCGTCTTGGTAGCGAGAGCAATCATTTTATAGGTGCCAATTTTAACTATAAAAACTCCTTTGAGAGGACTGAACCAGATCTTTCTGACTCACAAAGAGACCAACCAATCTATATTATGAAAGGACTTGGTTACTATACGCCAGGAATGGTTGGCGGTATCGGTGGTATTAATATATTCTTCTATAAAGGCAATAGCTTTGGCGGCGGTTTGCAGTATGCTTATATGGGCGGTGTGGAGATTATGGCAGAGGCCAACTACAAATATCTTGTAGAGAATGCTTACCAGACCACTACAAAGCCCGAGAAGATGGGTAGTGTAAAGCAGAACCTCTATGAGGGTAAATTGCAAATGTTATACAAGGGCAATAATACTCATAAGGTTACAGCTTCATATTATGATAAAAGTTCAGACGGTATAGAGTATGTTCAAGTTTACGACAGAGATGAGAATGTCCAGAACTGGGTTACCCTTGCCAAATTCATCAAGAGCAACTACCACATGCAGAAGGCTGCAATCAACTACGATTTCTTTGCGCCAATGCAGGAGAAGGGTTACAACTGGCATGCAGGCGCTTTTGCAGACTATACAAAGCAGGATGACGAGTACTATCTTCCAAATACCGTTCTTAAGGCAGAGAATATTTATTTTAATGTTTTTGCTAAAAAGAACTTTAGAGTATGCAAGAGTTCGTTCCTGCTCGCCGGTTTGGATTTTGGATATAATTCAAATGTAAGCGGCAAATGGGCATTTGGGGGGCCGGAGCCTAACAGTGTTCTTATTAGGGAGTGGTTCAATAAGGATTACGCTTATCTTACCTCAAACTACTACACTGTTGGCGCAGCTGTAAACTACTCTACAGCTATCACCTCCAAGGTAGACCTCTTTGTAGATGCAAAGGCTAAATATTGCAAGCCTTCGGAGGATACATTCTCAGACAGATGGGCAATGACCTTTGCGGTAGGTATAGCATTTTAAAAGCACTTTAGTTAATAATAAGTTAATAAATGGAAGAGTTGAATAAAAAGATGACAATAATGTTACAGTTTATGTGCTATGCCCTGTTTACACCAAGTAAGTACGGGCCGGCAATGTATTGCAATATCTGCCACTATACTTATTATTCAGTTCTTTAGAGTCCGGGGAGGTTGACAGGGTCGCATCTGTCGCCCTCCCTTTCTTTTATATTGTATGAGAAAAACATATATAACACTAACGACAATACTAATTCTCCTCCTCTCTGCCCTTACCCTTAATGCGGCGGTAGAGAAGCCCGGAATCAAAGCTGCGAACTCTTTTGCGGTGATAGTTGATAACGGCACATATAATTATTGTAAGGAGAATATTCAAAAATACAAGGCTCTTTTGGAGAAAGAGGGGCTTGCAACATATGTAATTTATGAGGATTGGACATCACCCGAGCAGGTAAAGGAATATCTTACATCCCTCTATAAAAGCGACAATCTAAACGGAACTGTCTTTGTTGGAGATATTCCAATCCCAATGGTAAGACGCGCCCAGCATATGACCTCTGCGTTCAAAATGGACCAGGAGAGATTCCCTATGATACAATCATCCGTGCCATCGGACAGATTCTATGACGACTTCAATCTTAAATTCAATTTTGTAGGGAAAGACAGCACAAAACATAACCTTTTCTATTATAACCTTAGCGGAGATGGTGCACAAAGCATAAACTGCAATATCTACAGTGGCAGAATAAAAGCCTCAAAGGCCGGGGAAGAGGGGTATGAGCAGATCAATCGCTACTTTACCAAACTTATAAGTGAAAGGACAAAGGAGAATTATTTGGATCATCTTACATCATATACCGGTGAGGGCTCATTCTCAAACTGCCTTATAGCATGGAAGGATGAGCAGATAACACTCGCAGAGCAGATGCCGCTTGCCTTTAACAGCAATGAGGGGGCACGTTTCTATATCTACGCAATGTACCCGTATCCTAAAGAGGTACTTGCAAAGGAGCTTAAACGCACAGACTTGGACTATATGGTCTTCCATGAGCATGGAGACACAGAGATCCAGTATCTTAGCGGTATTCCTGTAGGAAGGGAGGATGAGCAGTTCTATGCAAATGCCCGCTATCTTACAAGAGGCAGAATGGAGAGAGTTAAAGATACGGCAGAATTTAAGTCTCAGATGATGGAGAAGTACGGTCTTAACGATGAATGGTTCAAGGCAGACCCAAAGGCAGACTCGTTGGAGGATGCAAGGAGAAAATTCTTTGTACAGGATATAAGGGAGATTAACCCTAATCCAAGAATGGTTGTGTTTGATGCCTGCTACAACGGAGACTTTAGAGATACAACCTGTATTGCAATGGAGTATATTCTTGGCTCAGGCAGTACTGTGGTAACCTTTGCAAACTCTTGCAACGTACTGCAGGACAAATCATCATCTGATCTTCTCGGCCTGTTGAACAACGGCGCCCGCGTAGGTGAGTGGGCTATGAATGTAAACATTTTGGAATCTCACATAATAGGCGACCCAACCTTTAGATTTACAGCTCAGAAAGGTTCAAAAGAGGTAAATTACAATTCAAAAAGCAAAACATATTGGATAGAGCAGCTTGAGCAGAACAGTGACAACGATGTAAAAGGCCTTGCCCTGCACAAGTTGTACCAGCTTGGCTACAGCGAACTACCTCAGCTTCTGTTCAACACGTACAAAAACTCAGATTCCTACATGCTCCGCCTGCAGTGCATGCACCTGCTTGCTCACTACAAAGGGGACCTCTACCCACAGCTTCTTATGCTTGCGTCAAAGGACAACTACGAGTTTATCCGCAGAAAGGCGGCCTACTATATGACCCAGTCCGGCAACGATGAGTTTATCCCTACACTTGCAGAGATGTATCTTGCCAACCCCGATGCCAAACGTATTGTCTTTAATGTAGGCAGCAACGCCGGCCTTTTAAGCAAAGGCAAACTTAAAGAGGAGATACAGAAGAAGGTAGATGAGAGAGGTTTCTATTTTCTTCCAAACGAATTCAACTCAACTTGCTATGCCTTTATAGACCAGAGCGAGCGCCTTGCAGATGACTCTTTGGACGAATTGGCAAACGGAAAGAACGACAAAGTTAAAGTCTTTGGTGCTGTTGCGCTTAGAAACAAGCCAAACCCTGCGGCACTTGAGACTGCATATGCCATAATAAAAGACTCTTCTGCTTCCGAAAAGCTGAGAGTAACTACTGCCGAGGCCCTTGGATGGTATATGTACTCTCCAAGAAGAGAAGAAATTGTAAAGAACTGTAAGGAGGCACTCAACCTGTTGCAAAAGGAACAGAATCCATCTGCAGCAGTGGCTGACGAACTTACAAAGACCATTAACCGCTTAAACGATTATTTAAAATAGGAGGCAATTACAATGAGAATAACAATGAAATATTTGGCATCTGTTTTGGCTGTTTTATTATGCGTTGCCTCTTTTAACAGCGCTTATGCTCAAAAGGTGCTTAAGCCAAAGGTTAAAGGACATTCTGCTTTTATAATTTTTACAGATAGCAAGACCTTTGAGAACTGCGGCAAAGAGATTTTGGATTATAAGAATGTATTGGAAACAGAGAATCTTGCAACATACGTTGTTTACGACAACTGGGAGAATCCTGAGCCTGTAAAAGCTCAGATAGATAAGATTGCTGCAAAGAGCAAAGTCCCTGTTGAGGGAATGGTGTTTGTGGGCAATATCCCTGTTGTAAGGGTACGTGGAGGCCAGCACATGACCACCGCCTTTAAGATGGATGAGGTTGCATATCCAATGAACGAGAGCTCTGTAACATCAGATAGGTTCTACGATACCCCAAGCCTTAAGTTCAGATTCATCACCCGCGACAGCGTGAACACCAACCATTTCTACTACTGGCTTACAGATGAGGGGGCGCAGAGAGTTGCACCTGCATACTATTCGGCCAGGATACTTGTACCTAGACAGTTGGTATCAGATACCGGAAAGGATGAGTACACACTTATGCGTTCATACCTTACAAAGGTTGTAAATGCGCATAAAGAGCAGAATCAATTGGATAAATACATATATTTTGCCGGTAACGGCTATAATTCAGACTGCCTTACCCAGTGGAGACAGCAACAGCTTGTATTTTCGTCGTATTTTGAGGATGCCAACGGTACATTCCTTAACTTTAGGATGAATCCTGTAATGAAAAAACGTCTGTTTACCTATATGCAGGACCCAACTACAGATATATTCCTTTTCTATGAGCACGGTTCTCCCGACAAACAGCATATTAACGAGAATGCTGCAACAGAGGGGTTGGAGGAGAGCATTGTAAACCTTCTAAGAGCTTCACGCAGTTATCTCCGTTACTTTAAAGGAGAGGAGCGTGATGCTGTGAGAAAGGATATATGCAAACATTTCAGCTTGGATGAGAGAGTGCTTAGCAACGAGGTTCTTGAACAGACAAAGGCAGAGGATAGAGAGTTTGGCAACAACAAGGATATGCTACTTTCAGATCTCGTAAAACTTAAGACAGGTTCAAGGGTAACAATCTTTAATGCATGCTATAACGGCTCTTTCCATAAAGACGGGTATGTTGCAGGCTACCATATCTTTAATGATGGTAAAACTATTGTCACACAGGGTAATACTGTAAATGTCCTCCAGGATAAATGGGGTGAGCAGCTAATTGGAATGTTAACCCTTGGCGCAAGAGTGGGCTTTTGGCAGAAAGAGGTTGCAACATTGGAATCTCACCTTTGCGGAGACCCTACATTCGCATTCACACCTGCAGAGAAAGACAAAGATGTTTTATCGGGAAGAAGATTAAACAATGCCCTTGCCAAAGAGAAAGGTGTTGAGTTCTGGAGCGGCGAGATTTCATCCAATAACCCTAATCTTAGGACATTAGCCATTAAGAAACTCACCAACATTGCGTTGGACAGGTATACTGCTGAGCAGAAGTTGGAGTTTGCAAAAACGTTGGCAGACATTTACAACAGCGATGCCAATATGACCGTGCGTACTCAGGCCCTGTATGATATGGCCTACATGGATTCCCCTCTTTTCTGCGAGTTGCTAAAGAAGAGCCTATATGACTATTCCGAGCTCATAAGCAGATTATCTGCACATTGGGCGGGTAAGACCGGAGATGCCACATTGGTCCCAACCCTTTTGGATCTTAATATGAATGCGCCTCAGTTGATGCGTGTGAATTATGCGACAGACGGAGCATTAAGATCTTTTGCTGTTGATATTGCAGATGACGCTCCTCTAATGAAGGCCAATACCTACATTGGCGAAGTATCTATCCCTCAATATACCCTTAAACCCGAATCGCAGAGGATTGCAAAGGGTGACAAGCGTATGAAGATGAAACTAAGGTCTTTGCGTAATCAGCAGGGGTATCCTTACTGGAAAGAGCTTGTCTCATACGTTAAAGATAATGAGCTTCCCGACAATATAAAGTTGATTATCTGCGAGGCTTTTGGTTGGATGAACTATCAGATAGAGAAACCTGCCATTATAGAGAGCCTTAAACAGCTTAAGGAGACTTCGGGGTTGAGCAGTGAGGTTGTGGAGGAGATTAATAAGAGTATCAAACGCCTTGAATGGCGTTAGAAGTTGTCTAAAAAGGCGCTGCTGCGTTATTAGATGGCGTTGGCATTGGCGTTGACATTGGCTTTCAAAATTTAATTAGCCAAAGCTAAATAAAAGTTAATAGTTGAGAGTTTGTAGTTTATAGAGTAAAGATGAAAAACTAATATCTTTAAAGCTATCGACAAATGAACTTACTATAAACAGTAAACTATACACTATAAACTATAAACTATAAACAAATAATGGGATGGTAGTAAGTTAATCTGCCATCCCTTTATTTTTTTAAGTTATAGCCGATGGTTTCAAATTGATTGCGCTACAATGAATATCGCAAATAAAAAGTAGGTGTAATGTCTCATTATGTCAAAATTTTTTTTTTTAGGAGGGCGGTATGGAGATTTTTTTATATGTTTGCGTTTGGCAATAGAGGTCTCTTGTATAGGGGCTGATGGGGCTTTGTTCATTAAGGTTACTAAGTACATAAACAACATACAGTAGATGAAAAAAAGACTATTTTATTGCATTCTCAACATTCGTGTTGGTGTAATGTGCGCGTTAATGGGACTTGGCGCGTTAAGTGTGACATCTTGCGGCGATGACTACGATGACACAGAGATTAAGAAAGAGATCCAGGATGTAAAAGACAGGGTTGCCAAATTGGA
>UQWT01000037.1 GCA_900544815.1 uncultured Bacteroidales bacterium
TAAGCCAAATCGCCCACCTTTTCATACCACAATATATCATCTATCTTCTTCTCCAACAACTTCATAGAGTGATTAGGTTGAGCATGAACAGTCCCAGTAAAAAAAAGGCATAACAAGGATGCCCAAACAAATAAGATTTTCATTAGAATAGTGTTTAATGGTTCAGTTTTACAAAGATAGTGTTTTTAACTGAACATTTTCTTGCAATCATAAAACATTTACTCTTTTTACAGAAAAGTCTTCTGACATATTGGACTTGCAAATATCCACATCAAAGACTTTTTGATTTTCATGTTAAGTTCCTAATCGTTTACCATTAAATACGAGCTATGGCAGAACGCACCTGTTCCTCATTCAAACGTATGCCTTCTATTTCTGAGAATATACAACGTAATGTGTCAGATTCCCTGCCATGGCTCTGAGTTTGCTGTCAAAGCCGAGCGAGCTTAATCTGCCGAAAAGCAAACCCAGCCATTCTGCACGATAATCATGCAGAATGTGTTTGTTTTTAATATAAATTAAGGCAAAAACCACATCCAATTACCAATTTCTTGTTTCGATTAAAAGAAAAATGGTTGGATTTCAATGCCAGAGTTTTAAGTTTAAGTTTAGATGCTTTTATATAATATTATAGGGTATAGTAAACTACAATCAAGAAGAATTGAAGTTTACCTTCTGAGTTTAGATGTGCATGTATATATACATGGGTAAACCTAAACTCAGTCGAACGGAACCATTCCGTATTTTCCAAAAAATCTCATTTTTCTTTTAATTGAGAATTAACCTAATTGTTCACTCCCCTTCTTACCCACCCCTTTTCTTTTAACTGAAGAATCTGCTTATGAAGTAGCTTTTTGGGGAGGGAAAAATAGTCGTTCAATGAAGCAAACTAGTCGTTTTTGATTAAAATAGCATAAAAAGAAGAATTATTTATGGATTAGATATACGTTTATAATGAATTTATTATTATATTCACACCAATGGATGATATTAAGAAAATGTGCAAAGATACTCGTGAGAAATGTAAGAAGCAACTCTTTGGACTACAGATAGCAATAAACAGTTTGCGAGAATATCATTGCGGTGCAGAAGATGCTTTAACTCAAATAGCAATGTTTTTATAATCAATAGAGAAACCACTTATGAAACTACAGGATATTTTACCTAAGATAAGCGTAAATGATAATTGGGGAGAGAATTATAGGCGATATGTCCCCCAGTTCATTGCTTATGCAAAAGAAAGAACCCATGTCAATAAATGGAAATCTGATGTTCGAGACCAGTTGTTTCGTTCCGTTAATTGTATTTCCTCTTTGAGACAAGGCAATTTCTATCTTAACGATAGGGAGATAATTCAAGAACATTGGGACGAGCTTATAGAACCATTAGGTGTCATTGTTGATAACCCTGATATTTTTTGCATTGAACAATGCTATGAGATACCCCGAATAATTAAAAAGCATACAGAAGCTAACAGACCAGCTGCTTCGCTGAGGTTTCTTTCAGCATTTCAACCGTCACAGTTGAGTACGATAGTTACTTGGTACTATCTTGATGAAATCTATAATAGCATGAAAAATGCTGGCGTTGATTTACCAGAAGGATATGGAGGCGACCCGATACAAAAAAGCCACTATATTCAATCGTTTCTTAAAAACAGCTACCCCGATGTTGATGACATAGAGAGAGGTACATACGCATGGAGGTTGCCTGATTTATTGGGTAACTTAAAGAAATCGGCTATCCCCCAAATCGATACCACAACAGATGAAGAGCCTTTGTCCATCAGCGCAGACATATTTGCCACCTCAGAAGTGCTGAAAATGCCACTTACAATACCTGATTATCAGCGTCCGTATGTATGGAATATCGCCAATATTGAACAGATGTTGTCCGATATAAAGAACAGTATGGAGCAAGGTAAACGTAAGTATCGTATAGGGAGTATCATCCTTCACAATAACGATTTAGTTGATGGGCAACAAAGAATTACGACTATCTGCCTAATTAAAATAGTTTGGGCAAAGATGGTCAATGTTGACAAAGAAAAAGAGACTATGTGTGTGTTAAAATATGCACATGAACTGTCATTTAAGCACATTCAGGAGAATTATGACTATATTAATAAATGGTTCAATGCTCTTCCAGAAAGTAGGCGTATGGAGTTCGCCTCCTATTTGGATAAATGTTGTGAATTTGTTGTTGTCCGTATTACTGGTCAAGAAAGTTTGTCTTTAGCCTTCAAACTCTTTGATTCACAAAATGGTCGTGGTAAGCCATTGGAAGCATATAACCTTCTCAAAGCATACCATTTGAGAGCCATGTCCGCTTCTGATGAAAATATAAAAATCTCATGTGACCGCGAATGGGAGCAAAATACACGCTATGGAAGAAGCCGTAATGACAGCATTTCATCTTATGACATTTTGAAGCATCTGTTTGACGAGCAATTATATCGAACTCGTATTTGGTGCAGAAATACCGAAGCGTGGTCTTTTACAAAGAAACGTATAAAGGAGTTTAAAGGTATGCAGATAGACAAGTTGCATAATGTTGATTTCCCATTTCAGAACAAACAGCTTCTTTTGTTTATGACAGAGAAATTCTATCAGACTTTTCTAAAAGAGACAATGCCAACATGTTCCAGGTTCAATGATGGTGATGGCCTGGAGATAAATCCATTTGTAACCATGACCCAGCCCATTGTAAATGGAAAGAACTTCTTTGAGTACATACGATCTTACGCTGAAATTTACAAAAAATTGTTTTTGGAGTTGGACTCATATCAGATGTACGACTTTAAGGTCTTTTATAAAAATAACTGCTTATCTTATGATGGTCATTGGCGAACTGGAGATAACTATATTAGAGAAATGTATAAGTCGCTTATAATGCTCTTATTTGATAAGTTTGGCGAAAATGGTGTTAATGATTATCATCGTCATTTATATGTAATAGCATACTATTTACGTCGAAAACAGTCCCGTGTGTATTACTCAACTGTAGCAAAATATCCTTCTCAGTTCTTTTCATTAATAGAAAATGCAAAAGACATATCTGAATTAAGAAAACTAGAGTCTATCATAGCACAGCCGGAATACTGTACGATAGATAATGGAAGAGACTTTCAGCAATACGATGACGTTCTAAAATCCATAAAATAAAACGGATATGAATATTATTAAAGATGCTGATGTCCTCAGTGTTGAAAATCTTTTCAAGGACAAATATATCATCCCTCTTTACCAAAGGAATTTTGCATGGGGAGAGGAACAAATATCAAGACTCCTTCAGGACATTTATGAAAGTATGTGTTCTGGTGACGAACATTTTTATGTTGGAAGTCTTATTGTTCTCCAGAGAGGTAATGGAGAATTGGAAGTAATCGATGGGCAGCAGAGACTTACAATGCTTTCAATACTTTCAGGCATATTGAACATGGGAATGCGTCTAAGCCTCCGTTATGATTCTCGCCCGGAGGTAGAAGATTTCTTTAGAGTACTGCATAGTGGTTCTATGCCTCAAAACAGAAAAGAAACTTCAATATCACACTTCTTTGAAGCTATTGATTTGGCATGGTCAACACAATTAGACGTTGAAAGGACAGAACCTATTACCCTAAAAACAGAATCCGTGAAGGTTAAGATGGCTGACTATATCAAGCATCATGTATGTGTTGTTCGAGAAATCATGCCTTCAGATACAGACGTAGCAGCTTATTTTGAAATAATGAATAATAGAGGCGAGCAACTTCAAGAACACGAAATAATAAAAGGTCTGTTACTAGGAAAACTTCACGAAGAAGGGCATGACTGTTATTCTCAGGTTTGTTCAAAAATCTGGGATGCCTGCTCGCAGGTGGAAACCCGAATCCAGAAATCATTTGCCCCAAGCATCAGGAAAATTCTATTTGGAGAGGATTATACAACAATAGACTTGAAAGGAAGATCGGAAGATATTAGTTTTGGTAATCAAAACATTCCTGTTCTAGATTTATTAAAAGTCCAATCAAAAGATGTTGGTGCATTGACCCTGGAAGAGATTGTGAATAGCCGTCTAAATACTGATGATTTGGCAGAGGTCTCAGAGGACAATGATGATAATTCCACAGAAGAATCAATTATTGACTTCCCAAACTTTTTGATGCACATCTTTAGGCTATATTATAATCAATCATATAGACTTAGTTTCCAAAAAACAGAAGAGGCTAAGGATATTCCACTTAGCGAGAAATATCTATTAAAGGTTTATAATACGATTAAGCACGAAGTAAAGCCTTTAGACTTTTTCTTACGCTTGCTATTCTGTAGAGTAGTATTTGACAAGTATGTGGTGAAGTCAAATGTGACAGATGATGATGAAAAACGTGAATGGGTGTTGCTAAAGCCATATATTTATGAAGATACCAAACGTAATACGAGAACATTGCGTTTCAAGCCTACTTTTGACGATCAACAAAATGCAGTTATTCGTTCTCTCTCATGCCTCCAGGTGTCATTTCGTGCCAAGCCTTATAAGAATTATCTCCAAACAATACTAAATTGGTTTGTACATGAAGATGTCGCATCTGTTGAGAACTCATATCTGGAGAAGCTTCACTGTCTTATGCTTGACGAGTTTAACAGAACATCTACTGATTATATTGGATTGACGGAATACGACGAAAAACGTCAAGGTACTTCCGTTCCTCATTATCTATTTAATTTTGCAGATTATTTATATTGGCGGATGAAATACTATAACGAGTCAATAAATTGGAAAGTCCCTGACATTGTACAAAAAGAATTGGATTTGATCCGTAAAAACGAATTTCGTTTTTTAAATCGAAATTCAATAGAACACCATTACCCACAAAAAAGGCATGAAGAATTAGATAGCGAAGGTGTAACAGACTTTGATTTGAACTGTCTGGGGAATTTAATTTTAATCAGCAAATCAGCGAACTCCAGATTATCAGACAAGAATCCTCTTGATAAAGCAGCCCTATATTCCGATAAAACTGATTTACCGCCAACACGTCAAATCATCTACGGTATCACCCGTAATGTGGGATGGGGAAAGGAGCAGATAAGAACGCATTTAAAATGTATGGAAGTCATATTAGCACATAGAGATGTTATATTAAATATTTAGCAGACCGAGGGCACTATTATGTTATCCTTCATTGCAAACACTGACCACTACAAAGAAGTGCTTTCACGGGTACAATCCGTGAAGCACATGCTTTGGATTGGAACCGCTGATATAAAAGACCTGTATGTGGAGGTGGGCCAAGAGAAGAAACCATTTCTGGCTCTCATTGCCCAACTTATTCGGCGTAGCGTGGAGGTAAGACTTGTACATGCCAAAGAACCTGGCCCAAACTTTCGGGAGGACTTTGACAAGTACCATGTTCTATATGACCGCTAGGAGCGAGTTCTCTGTCCTCATGTTCATTTCAAGATGCTTGTCTTTGACGGAAAAGAAGTCTATATAGGTAGTGCTAACCTTACTGGAGCCGGTATCGGTATGAAAAGGAGAAGACAAAAGAAACTATGAAGCTGGCATCCTTACTGATGACCCTGATATTGTCGAACAAGCAATGAACCAGTTCGATGAAGTATGGATGGGTAAATTCTGTAAGACCTGCAAGCGTAGAGACTTTTGTATAGACCCAATTGTATAATTATTTTTTTTTTTGGGGGGGGTAAATAACAACATTTTTCTTGGACCTCTGCCATCATTTGGCGCAAGTTTAAATTTACTTTGCGAAAGAAATACAAATATTGATGTAATATGAAAGCTTATCGATTCGCACATTTGAATATCCATTCCCATTACTCAATAATGGATGGATGCGCCAGTATTATGGAATTGGTGGATGCAGCCATCAAAGACAGAATGCCCGGCATTGCTATTACTGATAATGGCAATATGTTTGGTATCATGGAATTTTACGACTATATTAGTCGCATTAACATCGAAAGACAAAAGAAAGACAAGAAGCCTTTCAAACCTATCATCGGGTGTGAGCTATATGTTGCAGAGGGCAGCAAGAAAGAAAAGAGGCTTGGCATTCATTGCAAGGGGTTTCAACTTACGGTCTTAGCAAAAAAAAAGGGTACCAAAACCTATTAAAGTTAGTGAGCAACGCATGGACAGAAGGCTTCAATGTGAGACCAAGAACTGACCGCGCCGATTTGGAGAATTATCATGAGGGGCTGATTGTCCTTTCTGGTGGATTGGATAGTGAAATCTTTTCTCATTTAACCAATGATGATACAAAGGAAGCGGAAAAGACCATTAATTGGTACAAAAGAACTTTTGCTGATGACTTTTATATAGAACTGCGGCGTTATGCTGATTTGTTTACAAATGGTTCTCAATTACAAAGAATTAACGAACGCCTCATTGAAAAGGGCGTAAAGACATGGCGGGTAGTGGCTGTGTTTCCTGTTGGACGTGCAGCAGAAGATCCTGATATACGCAACCATTTCTTTGCATGTCTGGCAGGTGTGACCGTTGGTTCGGTGCTTGTAGACGGCTCTATTTCTGCATGCCCCAGCATTCGCGCCAACTTCCATCAGGGAAACATCTATGACGATGATTTTATGGATATTTGGTTAAACAAGTTTGAACCATATAGGAACAGAGAATGGATGCGTAAGGGGGAATGTGCAGAATGCAAATATTTTAAGTACTGCCGTGGAAGCGGAATGCATTTAAGGGACGATAATGGAAATCTAATAGTCTGTCCGCTACACAGGTTACAATAATAATCTTCCCGACAGATAATCCCAAGTAATGTCTGCCAACATAAAGGGGTGTTTGTCGGGAAGAATATTACTTAATTTGGGCTGCGGCGTTTTTGGTATCTACCTTATCTATAATATCTATGATTATACCGTTCTCGTCTATGACAAAGGTGCGACGGAGTGTACCCATAAACTCACGTCCCATGAATTTCTTCTTACCCCAGCTTTCGTAGGCTTGAGTTATAACAGTGTCCTCATCTGCAATCAGAGGAAACGGCAAGTTGAACTTCTCTATGAATTTTGAGTGTGATTTTGGGTTATCTTTACTTACACCAACAATAGAGTAACCTTTGCTTAAAAACATATTATAGTTGTCTCTAAAGCTGCAGGCCTCCGCCGTACATCCGGGTGTGTTATCTTTTGGATAAAAGTAAAGTACAAGTTTACGCCCTGCAAAATCTGAAAGTTTAATCTCTGCTCCAAGCTGGTCTATGCCGCAAAAATCGGGAGCTTTATCGCCTATCTTTAACATAGCTTTTTTAATTGTCTACTAATAACGCACAAATTTAACTAAAGTTTTAGTGTAAGATATGTTCTATATAATCCACTCTCCTGTAATCTCCGAATCTACGATTTCATCATCATCTATATAATACGTTATAAATTCTCCACATACTCCTAAGTCTGTCATTATTTCTAACCAATCTTTGCCTGCGCGAATTTCTCTAATTTTAGGATCTGTAGAAAAGATCCATACATCCCATGGTATGCTTGCTGCAACGATATATTTTTGCAATAACAATAGCCTTTCTTTGTCTACATCCTTTATAATATATTTGTTATTATGCTTAAATGTATCATTGGGACCTATAAATCGCATTAGCTTAAAGTGTATTTCTTTTGTCAGATATAATACATCACCATGAATTTTTGGCGTAATAGCTATAGTATCGTAGGCTTTATACTTAAATAGTGAGTCTCTGCCATCTTTAATATAACTTGTAGGATATCTTATAAGAACTATCTCCTTATCTAAGACTATATATTTTGATTTAATCTTTGAAACGAAATTTGTCATTCTGAATTTTGTTGTATCAAGCATTTTATTAACAAAATTAAATACCATTGTATCTTTGATAACTATATTGTTGGCACATGAATCTGAATAGTGCTTCCAGTCTTTAAAAAAATGTTCTATGTTGTTTTCGTCTAATTGTAGATACCTGTTCAGAAAATCCTGAGAAAAACCTGTTACAGATGTAATAAACAGAGAGACAATAACTGCAATATGTTTCTTCATACTTTAATTGTTTTTTGTGAATGTAAAACGTGGTTGCATACAATAATTGTGCACACCTTAAATATTTGAATAAAAACTTTAGCTATATTTGCGTACTAATGTGATATATATGTTGCTGCAATGATTTTAAGGAGAATTTCATTGTAATATTTTAAAGTTTTTTTACGTAAAGTTTCTGATGATATTATGAATAACATTGTTGAAAACATGAAAACCCGCAGAAGTGTGCGCGGGTTTGACTCAAACAGAATGCCGTCTGACGATTTGATAAATGAGGTTATTGAGGCCGGTATGTATGCGCCTACCGGGAGAGGAGCGCAAAGTCCTATTATTATAAGGGTTACTGATAAGGAGACAAGGAATCTTTTATCTAAGATGAATGCCTCTATAATGGGAACAGATATGGATCCGTTTTATGGTGCACCTGTTGTACTTATTGTTTTGGCAGACAGAACCAAACCTACTTATATTTATGACGGTTCTTTGGTAATGGGGAACCTTTTGAATGCCGCTCATGCTGTTGGACTTGGCAGCTGTTGGATTCACAGAGCCAAAGAGGAGTTTGATTCTACAGAGGGAAAAGAATTACTCAAAAAATGGGGTGTTACAGGAGATTATGAAGGAATCGGCCATTGTGTTTTAGGTTATGCGCTCCCGGGTTGTACTGCAGAATGCAGACCTCGCAAAGAAAATTATGTTTACAATGTTTAGCATTGGCTTAAAATTTTAAACTAAATTAAGGCTAACGCTTCTCTTTACATAAAAAAATCGCCAACGCCATGTTAGCTTATAGTTTATAGTTAAAAGTTTATAGTCAGTTAATTAGCTGATATTTTTTAAGAAAAAGTTTTCCTCTTTCCTCTATAAACTATATACTATAAACTATTAACTATTAACTTTTATAATGCTGTCTATACACAATAAACTCTAAACTTTCAACTAAATCAGACTAACGCCAACGCTTAGTTATGAAGTGTATTGGCTATGTTTCTATTGATTTAAAGTAGTGCCGTATAATTGGCACCGCCATAGCAAAAGAGAAGATGTCTGCAACTGCCTGGCTAATCTCAACGCCTGGTAATCCAAAGAAATATGGCAGAATAAGAATAGCAGGAATAAGATAGAGCCCGTTTCTTGCAGAGGCTAAGAGGTTTGCAGAGATTGTTCTTCCGCTTGTCTGTAACATCATGTTGCTTGCAGTTAGAAATGCCGCAATGGGGAATGTTATCACCTGCCAGCGAAGAGCAACTGAGCCTACTGCAACCACATGTGGATCGTGCCTTAGAATATCTATAAGTGAATCTGCAAAAGCGAACGTTAATATGCAGATAGGCAGAAGAATAACAATGTACGTCTTGAGACAGAAATAAAAGCCTTCCCTTACACGCCTGTAGAGCTTTGCTCCATAGCAGAATCCGCACAACGGTTGAAAGCCTTGTCCTATTCCAATGATAATTGCAAATATAAAGAATGTTACTCTTGTCACAATAGACATGCCTGCAATAGCCGCGTCTCCGTATGCACCTGCGGAAACATTCAGTAACATTGTTGAAAGAGAGGCAAGACCTTGTCTTGAAAGAGATGGAGTTCCGCCTTTAAATATTTCAATATAAAAATGCTTGTCAAAGGAGAAGTCCTTAACTTTTATGGGAAGATTGTCTCCTCTGAATGACATGTATAAAAGTACCAAAAATCCTGCAATCTGGCTTATAAGAGTTCCAATGGCGCAACCAACAATCCCAAGTTCAAATTTGAACATAAACAGCGGAACAAGGGCAATATTAAGTACAGCTCCGGTTAACATTCCATACATGGCGTTACGGGCGTTCCCTTGGAATCGCATCTGATTGTTAAGCACCATTGAACCTGTCATAAAAGGTGCTCCAAGAGCAACAATACCAAGATATTGCATTGTGTATGGCAAAATAGTTGGCGAGGAACCTAATGCAACAGACAACGGCTCCAAAAACAGCAGGCAGAATAGTGAAACAGCTGAGCCGAACAGCAGTGCGCATATAAAGGAGGTTGCAATCATCCGGCTTGCCAACTGTGTCTCTTTAGCTCCCAATTTGCGGGATACATATGTGCCGGAACCTTGACCGAAAAAGAATCCCACAGCCTGGATGGTAGACATAATAGGGAAAGCTACGCCCACAGCCGCTGTTGCTTGAGTGTTAAGCAATCCAACATACCAAGTATCCACAATATTGTAAATACTTGTAACAAGCATGCTTATAACTGTGGGCACTGCCATTGTAAGAATTACCTTGCCAACAGGTGCCGTAGTTAAAAATGTGTAATTGTCTTTATTATGATTTATCCTCAATTTTACCCAATTATAAAAAATAATCCAAAATGATAGCGGAAGCCATTTTTTATTTAGTTTCTGCTTTGTTTGGAAGGAGAAGGTTAAGTATAACCCCTACAATGGATGCAAGTCCTATGCCTGAAAATGAGAATGTTCCAAACTCTATTACAGCACCTCCAATTCCAATGGTTAGGATGAGTGATGAGATTATGAGATTCCTGGTTGACCTCATATCAACTTTTGCCTGTATCATGTTGCTTATTCCAACAGATGCTATTGTTCCAAACAAAAGGAGCATAATACCTCCAAGAACAGCTTGCGGAATCGTTTGAATGAGTGCTCCTACTTTGCCTATTACAGAAAGGAGTATTGCAGATACCGCAGAAATTCTTAATACAGATGGGTCTGTTACTTTAGTAAGCGAAACGGCACCGGTAACTTCTGAATATGTTGTTACGGGAGCTCCGCCTAAAAAGGCCGCTAAGCAGCAGGAAAGGCCGTCTCCTAATAAAGTTCTATGCAAGCCGGGATCTTTTACAAAGTCTTTGTTTGCAATTGAACTTATGGCGTACATATCACCTATATGTTCAATTATAGGGGCAATGGCAACAGGTGCCATAAAGAGGATTGCCTGCCATGAAAAACTCATTTGTGAGAATTTTGGGAGTGAGAACCAAGAGGCTGTCGCAACTGCCGAGAAATCCATTGTTTCTCTAAAGAAGAGAAGCGAAACGGCGTATCCTGCCAAAGCCCCAAAAACTACAGGTATAAGTTTGAATATCCCTTTACCCCAAATTGATGTTGCAATTGCAACTGCCAATGAAATTAAAGCCAAGGTCCAGTTTGATTCTGCCATGTTTACACCTGAACCTGCAAGTGACAAGCCTATAAGTATAATTACCGGCCCAATTACCACAGGAGGAAAGAGCTTTTTAATGAGGCCAATTCCAAATGCTTTAACAAACAGGCTCATAAGCATATATACTATACCAACAGAAACTAATCCGCAAAACATACCTGACATACCATAAAGTTCTGTAGCCTTTATTATTGGTGCAATAAAGGCAAAACTGCTTCCTAAGTAGATTGGAACCTTACCCTTGGTAACCGCATGGAAAATGAGTGTTCCAAGCCCTGCTGCCAACAGTGCTATGGCAGGGTCAAAACCAACTAAAAGGGGAACCAATACTGTGGAACCAAAGGCTACAAACATAAATTGTATACCTATTATTGTGCGTTTTGCAGGAGAGAGAGTGTGTTCTGTCATAAAAAGAATTGGTTACATAAAATTTGAACGCAAAAATAGTTTATTTCCCCCAAAAAGGGGGCGTTTCCACCTAATTAATTGTAATTTTGCACGTGCATGACGAAACATTGTAAATATGCAATATATCAGCTTTGGCATTAGCGTTAGCAGTTTTTTAGGTATAGAAAGTAAAGAGAATAATCTTATTTAGCTAAAGCTAAAGCAGATAAACTACAAAGGGTATGTTGCAGAATAAACATAGCAGTCTGTTGGTGAATGGTAATTTGGTTACCAAAGAAATTATTGCATAGACAGGTTTTTTATTAATATTTTATAATTTGACTGCAAAATGCAGTATATTTGTTATGATACAACAGACGAGATTCGAGCTGTTTAAAAATTAAAAAAGATGGCAATGGTGTACGCAGTTGATGTGACACTTGTTAAAATGTTAGAGATAATTTTGAATGACTAATTGTCGGGAAGAAAAAATAATCTATGGAATTGACTGTAATTATAATTGCTATTGTGGCATTAGCGTTAATTTGTATTAATCTGCTTGCTGTTAGGAGTGTAAAGAAGCAGGCGGGAGAGGTAGACACGCTCTTGAATGAAATAAGGGATACTCTCAAGGAAAGCAGGGATGATTATGCGCGTGCACAAAAGCTCTTAAGAGATGAAGTTGCAAATAATATTTCTGTTTTTAAAGAATCTGTCAATGAACGAATTGACTCAGCAGGTAAAATGCAGATTGAGAAGATAGAAAGGGCGTCGGCAATGCAGCAGGAGAAATTGGATAAGGCTACATTGGTGCAGATGGAGAGGCTGGCCGGGTTTGCAGACCTTCAAAGGGTTAAATTAGAGCAGTTGGATAAGACGCAGCAGATGTTGGTTGCAAATACAGAGAGCAAATTGGAGAACATAAGGGTTACTGTAGAGGAGAAGTTAGACAAAACATTGGCAGACAGGTTGGGGCGCAGCTTTGAGACTGTGGGGAAGCAGCTTAGCGAGGTACAACAGGGGCTTGGAGAGATGAAAAACTTAGCTCAGGATGTGGGCGGTTTGAAGCGTGTATTGAGTAATGTAAAACTGAGGGGCGGATTGGGAGAGGTCCAATTGGAGATGCTTTTGGAGAATATTTTGGCACCGGGGCAATATGAGGCAAATGTCTGCGTAAAGAGCGGTAGCAGAGAGGTTGTTGAGTTTGCTGTTAAACTTCCCGGCAACAGCGGCAATGCTGAGCCTGTATGGCTTCCTGTTGATGCTAAGTTCCCCAAGGATGTTTATGAGAAACTCCAAACTGCATACGATTTGGCTGATTCTGCGGCAATGGAGACTGCACAGAAGGAGTTGGAAAATGCAATTAAGCTGAATGCAAAAGATATAGTGACAAAATATTTGGACCCTCCGCATACCACCAACTTCGCCATTATGTTTCTTCCGTTTGAGGGAATCTATGCAGAAGTTGTGCGTAAGGCAGATCTGTTGGAGGAGGTTCAGAGAAGATATAACGTTATTATTACCGGCCCAACAACTCTTGCAGCTATTTTAAACAGCCTTCAAATGGGCTTTAAGACCCTGGCAATCCAGCGCCGGAGCAGCGAGGTTTGGGAGACTCTTGGTGCCGTAAAAACAGAGTTTGAGACCTTTGGCGGAATTTTGGAGAAGGCAAAGAATAAGATACAGGGGGGTATCTCTGAGATAGACACACTCGTTGGGACACGTACAAGAGTTATACAGAGAAAGCTTAAAGAGGTTGAATCATTAGACAATGAGCAATCTCATAAAATTTTAGATAAAAATTAGCAAGTTCTCTGTATTATAAAGAATGACTATTTTTCGTAACTTGCGGTCTCAAAAATTTTAAAAGAAAACTATGAAAAAGCGTGCAATTATTGCTGTTTGCGTGGCACTTCTTGTGGGTACACCATCCGCAAATGGACAGGGCTTTTTAAAAGGGCTTAAGAAGTTAGGAGAAAAAATAGAAAAAACACTTGAAAGCAACACCTCATCTAATTGCAGTAAGGAGGGAAACAATAGTAAATCAAATCTCAGACAGGGAAATAACAGCAGCAAAAGGGTACAAAGTAATGATGGGAATATGGAGGATGAAAAACCTACTGTAAGGCTTCCGGAACAGCATACGGCTCTATTTGAGCCGCTCGGATATCCGGCTGAACCAACTTATGGTACCAAGAGTATCAAACCTGTAGTTCCACCTGTGGGCCCGTCAAAGCAGGTAGCGTGGGTAGATAAAATGCCTAATCCTCGTGAGTTGGATAACTACAGCCTTGTAGCTGAACTTAAGATGTTGGAGACATCTGTTGAAGACGGGATAATAGAGCGACTCTCCCCTGCAGACCACCGCCTTGAAACTATAAGGGCAATAGTGCTTGAACGTTGCAATGCTCTAAACAAATTTGTAGAATTATACAACGATGTAAAAGATGAGTACAAAGATCCTGAAGCATACAATTGGGTAATTAACGGCTCTCACCGCAACATGGCGGAGATACTCGGCGGAAATGCCTACAAGACACTTATAAGATCATCGCTTGAACCACTATTCAGCCCAACAGCATATATAAATGACGATACAAAAGCATATTTTGCGGCTCACGGAGGTTATGAGAATGCTCTCAATGTAAAATGGACAAAATGGGATCCGGAGCCGAACAAAAAGGAGATAGGTACATCCAATACAGGAACAAAAGGCAAAGTCCTTAGTGAAAATGGTTCAGGTGCACATGTTGATATTGATGGAATTATCTATATCCTGCATAACAATGGGTACAGAGCCTTTATGTCTGAACTTGCAACAACTGCTGTAGCAGGTAAGGATATTGTGATACCGGACTATGTTGAATACAATGGAAAGAAATATGCAGTGGAATCGATGCGCGGGGGGCTTTTCTCCAATACTAAAATCAAGTCTGTAAAACTGCCGGCTACACTTGATGAGATTCCAAACGGAGCTTTCAGAAATACTGCTATTACGGAGATTGTGATTCCGGCATCTGTAAAAGTAGTTCAGGGATCTGCTTTCTTTGACTGCAAGAACCTTACTAAGGTTGTATTTGAAAGTGAATGCATGGATGCTGTGCACGGATGTTTCCAGAACTGTGTCAAGCTTCAAAGCATTGTATTCCCTAAAAAACTCAAAGAGGGGATGAGTTATGATATGTTCAGAGGTTGTACCTCACTTACCAATGTTACGCTTCCCGACAATTTACAGAGTATACCTTCACACATGTTCTGTGGGTGCAAAAGCCTTAAGTCCATAAGTATTCCAATGAGTGTAAAGAAGATAGATGACAGTGCTTTTGATGATTGTCCTATAACAACTCTTTCAATACCGGGAGTGAATGAGATAGATGAAGGTACATTCTCTGATTGCAAGACATTAAAGACCCTGAAAATCAATTCTACGCTTAAAGCAAAACTCATAGAGGACAATTTCTGGCTGTATGTAACAAACTTTGGCGATAACCCATACCTCAAGCCAAAACTTACAGGCAATACCGTCTCTGTGGCAGATGGAATAGTTGTAATTGAATAGAACTGAATGGCAATTTTTGCACCAAGTGATTTGTTAAAATTGGTTCAAATAGATGATAGTACTGATTTTTAGGTAATTACAACATGATTTATAAAAATGAAAATATGAATAGAAAAACTATACTTATAATAATGATGGTGGCATTATTGCTGCCACTATGCACTTCTGCACAGAACAAACCTAAAATCAAGACAGTAGATATAACTCTTGAGTTGCCAAAGCCCGGTTCATCGCTTGAGGATGCTCGTGAGCAGAAGTTTTCATCTGCTGTTACCGAGTATGGAGATCTTAATCCATCGGAAGGTATTCAGGTCATGAGTATAGATTGGGACGGTGACTTTAAAGAGGATGATGACGGTGGTATGTTCTTTAAAGATGGATTTGAGTATCAAGCCATGATACAATTCCTTATAGACCCAAATGGGAAATATGACACAGACTATATTATAAAAAACGGAGAATATATTTTAGACGGCTCCCGGATAAAAGTTACTGTTAACGGTAAACCCGCACATGTGCAGAACAGTACACCTTATGTCATATATATGGATATTCAATTTCTAATTGGTTCCGGGGGAAAAGGTTCGGACAGAGAGCTTGCTAAAAATATTGTTACAGATTACATCCTTAATAAGGATAGCTACAGAGCTACATTGGAACCATATTCCATTGAGTACGCCAATGCAAATAGTCCTCTAACAAATCCAAGGAAACTGCTAATAATAGATAACCAGCATGATGAACAAATAACTGCAGGAGACGGAAATAATCAGAAAGCCATGCTTATTACCAAAATGATTATTGACACAGATAATGAGCATAAATATAAAAGGTATGCAGCTGCCTTGAATTTCAGTAGCGGGCCCCACAATATAAGAGAGGTATGGATTAGCGACAAAGTGGATGCTACTGCATTTTTTGTTGCTATGTTCTCTGCAACAGATGGAAGTTTGGATGATGATGCAAACACTTACACACCATATTACAGTTCACCTTTCTATAGCCAAAGGGCAACGCTCTTTGTTCCTGAATCTGCGGCAGAAGGAATATTAAAGAGGATGAGTACCCCCACATGGAAGCGTAAGCCTCTTTTTGCAATAAAAACCTATAGCGGTGATGTTTACCAAGCTCAAAAGGCCGGAGCAGATGCCACCAAACCATTCTGTACAAATCATATTTACACGGCAAAGATAGCCGGAGCAGACCGCAGAGTAAGATACGTAACATGCAACGAGCACGACAGGTATTATTATTCCTGCAAGATATGCGGCAAATGTGAGCATAATGAAGGTCATACATTTGTAGAGCCGGGTGGCGAACTGTTTCATGTGCATGATCTTCCTCTTGCAGATGATCAGGCATACGTTGGGGTAAATGCGGCAGGGCATCATGTATGGTGGTACAGCTGCACTTGGTGTGGAAAGTCTCCACGCCAAGTACCGGAATCAAAAGATCCGGATCGTGAAAAGAGTGCGCTTCGTTCAAGTACGGCACTGCCCGGATTCTTCATTCTTCCCAAAAAATCAACGGCAAAGATTAGCAGGGCATACCAAAGCAGTGTGAACTATGCTCTTTGCGACAATCTTATAGATGAAGAACTCCTTGGCAACGATTATACAAAGTCACTTAACCAGTTGCAGTTGCGCTCGTTAGCCGTGCGACTTGCGGAGGAACTTGTCGGGAAGGAGATAAAGGTAGAAAAGAAGGTGGATGGTAAGTATAATGATGCCTATACAGCAAAGGCCGCCTCTATGGGTATTTTAAATGATTATTTGGCTTCACTTCCTAACACTCAACCTGCTACGCGTGAGGATGTTGCAACAGTGATTTACAACACGTTGCGCTATATTGAAAAATGCCGGATTTATTCATATACAGAGTATGATTCGCGTCTTGGCCATTATTCAGACTCTGCATATATAGCTCCATGGGCCAAAGAGGCAGTGGCTTTTATGGATGCATTGGGGCTTATTAAGGGGGAGTCTGAGAGTACTTTTGCTTCTAAAGATGTGTTAACGATTGAATGGGCTATTGATGTTGCGGAAAAGAGCGTTTATGCGCATCAATTGGGGTGGTATCAGTCGAGAAACTGGGGAGAAGCAGATGTTTATGAGTATTTGGGTTTCCCTACATATCTTACGCCTTATTGCTGTCTACCTGATGATGCAATAACATTCTCAACCATTGCTCCGGGTGAAAGAGTATGGGTAGTGGGCCCGCGCCTTGGGGGAATGTCTGAGTATTTGCCTGTAAAGGAGCCTGTTACAGGGCAAACACTATATGTTAAGGCCAACTGTTTCCGTCCTGTACGCAAATATGTGTTCAAGTCAGAAAAAACTACTCTGAGAGAGGGAGAATTTAAGAATTATATGGACGGTCAGTACATCTGGTACAGATGGAATTAGACATTCTCTAAAAAATAACGAGGTTGGCTTAACCTCTTGCTTTGAGTAGCTGTACTAACTCTTGTGGCGTAAAATATGTTTTTATAAAAGGAATTTTTGTTGCCATATACCTATAAAAAAAGACCCGCATATTTGAGCATCGTTGAGAGGCTTGGCGGGTTCTCGTGTTGAAAACTTATATAAAATCTGCTGAATTTATGCCCGTTTATATAAAAATCAAGGCAACATCTTATCTTTGTTGGCAAGCGGACATCGACTGACGGTGCGCCGCAAAGTCTAATGTAAAACGGGCTCGACATCCCCTCCATTATTATATTTGAAGCACGTAAGTTCTTCTGTGACAATCCTGCTTGCCATCGAAAAACATCCTATATTTTTGGTGCGTTCTTTCGCTTGTATTGGAATTTTTGGCTATTTTTGTAATTGGAATTTTAAAATGAATATGATGTCAAAGAATTACCAAAGGACTAAATTGCAAGAAGTGGTTATCAGAGGCTATAAATCTATAGCTTTTGACAGACCTGTGACTTTAGAACTTGGTGATGTCAGCATATTGTTGGGTGCTAACGGAGCAGGTAAAAGCAATATTATCAGTTTTTTCCAGATGCTGATCTATATGATGAGCAAATCGTTTGGGAGATATGTGGAAATATCGGGTACTTCCCATGCCTTATTGCACTATGGCGTAAAAAAGACACCGTCTATATCTGGGGAACTGAAATTTATAGATAAAAACTCCATTGATATTTATGACTTCTCTTTAGCCAATGCCACACCTGACAGGCTGATTATCACGGAAGAACGAATTACATGGCATCGTAATGGGGAGGAAAAGCCCTATGAGATAGCTTTGGAACCTAACTTTAAAGAATCTGCTCTAGCAGAGAGTGACGACCCGGTTGCCAAGTCAATTTTCCAGATGCTGTCCTATTGTAAAGTATATCAGTTTCACGATTCATCGGCCGAGGGACCACTGCGTCAAGCGTGTCCAGTTGAGACGGCCAATTACCTCCAATCACATGGGAATAATCTGCCCTCTTTCCTGTTGTTCCTGCGGGAAAACTATGAGGATGCCTACAACCGAATAGTTGACTACATCCGTGATGTCATTCCACAGTTCCAAGATTTCTATCTGGAACCGACCAATGGTATCATTTCTCTCCGTTGGGTGGATAATTCCGCTACGGACTACTGTTTCAATGCCTATCAGTTTTCCGACGGATCTATCCGCTTCATCGCATTGGCTACTTTGCTTTTACAACCAGCCCGGACTATGCCTAACGTAATTATATTAGACGAACCGGAACTTGGACTACACCCTTATGCTATAACCCAATTGGCTGAAATGATTAAGGATGCGGCCATACACGCACAAGTCATTATTGCCACGCAAAGTAAGGACTTAGTTGACCATTTTGACATAAATAATATTTCTGTTGTAGAAATGAATAAAGAAACGCAAGCTACTTCCGTCACTCACCTTAATGATGAAGAATATCATCTTTGGCTTCAGAACTATACGGTAAGCGAACTTTGGGATAAAAACATCATAGGAGGGCGGCCCGTATGAAAGCGAAAATAGTTCACGTCCTTTGTGAGGGACAGACGGAGCAGGGATTTGTGGAGGATGTGTTACGTCCCTACATTCAAGCACATGGAGTGACAGGCGTGAAAAGTATCCTGATTACCACAAATAAGAAAAAGAATGCCCGTGGAGGAATGCTGGCTTACAACCAAGCTGTAACCGACCTTGAACTGCTACGGAAAATGAAAACCGACGGAGAACATGAACGGCATATCTTCACAACGATGTTCGACCTTTATGCGCTACCGGATGATTTTCCTGGTTATGAAGCAGCTAAGGTTTATGGCGAACCCTACAAACGTGTTGCTGCTTTAGAAGTAGCTTTTGCAGAAGCAATAAATGATGAGCGATTCATTCCCTATATCCAGCTACATGAATTTGAGGCACTTTTGTTTTGCGGCATTGAGTATTTGGCGAAGTACTATCCTGGTTCTGAAAAACGCTGTGAACAACTTAAAAAAGACTTGGAGGAAGCAGGAAATCCCGAACTCATCAACAATAGCCCGGAAACGGCTCCAAGCAAACGTATCATCAAGGCGATAGAAGGAAATAAAAAACGGCATTACAACTACAATAAACCGGTTACCGGCAAAGATGTTACAAAAAGTGTTGGCATTGATGAACTTCGTACCCGATGCAAACACTTTAATGAATGGATAGAAAAACTGATAAACTGCTAATTTACTGTCCGTAGACCGACCATGATGCCACATTCATGCGCATGATGGCTTGTCTCCGTCGATGGTGATACGTCCCATAACGGGAATAATATGTTCTTTCTCACTTCCCTTCTTTTCAGATAGAACAACACGCTGAATGTACTTATTTTGTCTTTCTATCCTCGACTGCATTTTTCATTAAAAAATAAGTTTTAAGTGTAATAGTCAGAAAAAAAACATTATATTTGTATCACTCAGCCAGCCTAACATTTAGATAATGTGAATGTTTTACTTCAAGTATCTAATGTTGTGTGGTGGTGGGTAAACATATTTAAGACGTTACTTGACGTTTTTCTTCTTTCATCAAACTTAGCGGTATATGGATTGGAAGAAGCGTCAAGAGGAGGACACTAGATATTAATGATGTATAAAATTCTATAATATTTTATAAAATGTATTGTAAAAACTGTGGTAAAGAAATTGCTGACGATGCTATATTTTGTCAATATTGTGGAAGCGCTCAGACTGATGAGTTAGAAAAAAAAGAAACTATATACGGAAAAAAATTGTACAAATTCCGTCTATTAAGACAAATCTATCCACTAAAGCTAAGGGAGTGTAAACTAAACTGTGTCAAGTAATATTTCTGGTGCTGTTTTGAAACTTTTAAAAGTTCCAAAACAGCGCTAATTTATCAATATCATCAAAGAACTCCAAATAAAAGTGGTGGTCATGCCA
>UQWT01000038.1 GCA_900544815.1 uncultured Bacteroidales bacterium
CAAATAAAAGGAACGACTTAGCCGTTTCAAGCTGATTGAAGGCTTAAGCAGTTGATTGGGACGGAGAGAGAAACTGTTTTTAATATATTGCTTTAAAACTATAAGCTGATAAACTGACTATAAACAATAAACTTATTTAGCTAAAGCCAAAGCTAAAGCAAATTTGTCGGGAAGATTATTATAAAAAATGGAGAACGATTTATTAAAAAAAGTTAGGAAGATTGAGATTAAGACCAAATCTCTGTCACATCAGGTATTCGCAGGTGAATACCACTCGGCGTTCAAGGGGCGCGGTATGGCATTCAGCGAGGTGCGCGAATACCAGTTTGGAGATGATGTGAGAAATATGGACTGGAACGTTACGGCCCGCTTGCGCTCACCATATATAAAGGTGTTTGAGGAGGAGAGAGAGATGACCGTTGTCCTGTTAGTGGATATAAGTTCTTCCGGGATTTTTGGTACAGACACTCAGACAAAAAGGGAGCTGATAGCAGAGGTGGCGGCAGTGCTTTCGTTTTCGGCCTCCATCAACAATGATAAGGTTGGTGCGCTCTTCTTTAGCTCAAAGGTTGAGAAATTCATACCTCCAAAGAAGGGTAGGAGTCACCTTTTAAGGATAATAAGGGAGCTTATTGAGATTAAGCCTCAAAATGATGGAACCGATATATCGGAAGCGCTAAGGTTTCTTACCAATGCAATAAAACGTAAGTGCACGGCATTTCTGTTGTCAGACTTGTTGGATGTGGGTGGTGATAGCTGTGCTCCTAATTATGAGGATGCTCTAAAAGTTGCTATAAACAGGCACGATATATCTGTTGTGAATATCTATGATCCAAGGGAGAGAGAGCTTCCAAATATTGGGCTTGTAAAGGTTAAAGATGCGGAGACAGGCTGTGAAAGGTGGGTTGATACGTCAAGTGCAAAGGTGAGGAGATCATACGCTGAGTGGAACAGAAAGGCTTTTGACTCTGCAAAGAACGTATTCAACAAATACAATATAGATGCGGTTTCAATAGGAACCAATCAGGACTATGTTAAAGGGTTGTTGACCCTTTTTAATAAAAGGAGGGCAATGTAATTGAAATGTCTATGAATAAGATATTAAACAATGTTATTGTGCGCTTGGGAGTTTTGGCTGCTCTTGTTGTCGTCTTCTCTTTTAGCACCCATGCCGGGCAGAGACAGACGGATGTAAAGATAAGCCGAGACTCGATACTTATTGGCGAGAGGGTTGTAATAAGTACAAAACTGTCTGTTCCCGACGGAACGCAGCTTATGGCGGTACCATATGCCAATACCCTCTTGGCAGCAGATACGGTTGAGAGGGTGGGAGCAGACACAGCATTGCAGAGGCTTTCGTCCATAGAGGTGCTTAAAGAGCTTGCCTTAGACACAGTATCGTTTAAGAAAGGGATAAGGGAGATAGAAGCCAAAGCAATGGTAACATCCTTTGATACAGGTAATTTTAAACTTCCGTTACCTCAGATACTTACCGCAGGGGCCCCGCTCTCTGATAAGATATCGTTTCAAGACAAATTGCTTACGGTTTCAACGGTTCAGATAGATACTACAGGTTTTGTAATGTCCGATATAAAAGGACAGATAGAGTATCCTCTTACCTTTAAGGAGGTTCTCCCATGGGTTCTGCTGGTACTGGCGATTCTTGTGTTGGCATATATTATTTACAGATATATAAAGTATAGAAAAGAGAACAGAGGTTTCTTTGGCAAACCTAAAGCAGTTGATCCCCCTCATATTGTGGCTCTGCGTGAATTGGAGAAGATCCGTAACGAAAAATTATGGCAATCCGGCAAAGAAAAACTATTCTATACGGGAATTACAGATACACTTAGAGAGTATATAGAACATAGATTTGGGCTTACTGCAAAGGAGAAGACCTCTTCTGAGATATTAGAGGAGTTGAAGACGGTGGAATTGGACAGCAAGTCTTACGAGGAGCTGAGCAAGCTGTTTTCTGTTTCGGATCTTGTGAAATTTGCAAAATATTCACCTACAATAGGTGAAAATGAGGAGGCTGTTCCTGTTGCCGTAAGATTTGTAAATTCAACGTTTATGGCTCAAATGGCAGAGGAGACAGATAAATCTGATGATGTAAAATCTGTTGATGTTAAGAATGAATAGTTATGTTTTTTGAATATCCAAAAATATTGTGGCTTCTTTTATTGCTGATTCTGGTTATCGCTCTGTACATATTCAGGCAGATAAAGGGTCATTCTCCATCTTTGACGGTATCCTCTCTTTCTCAGTGGAGTGCTCCCGGAGGAGGAATGGCCAAGGCATTGAGGCACTTTCCTTTTATATTTAGAGTAATAGCACTCTCTGCAATAATCATTGCAATAGCGAGACCGCGCAGTTCATCCTCTTTTGAAAAGGTTGATACGGAGGGGATAGATATAGTTCTGGCGATGGATGTTTCAACAAGTATGTTGGCTAGAGATTTTAATCCTAACAGAATTGGGGCGGCCAAGGATATAGCAATACAGTTTATTGCAGAAAGGCCATCGGACAGAATAGGTGTTGTGGTATTTGCAGGAGAAAGTTATACCCAGGTACCTCTTACAACAGACAGACCAACTCTTATCAATATGCTCAAAGAGGTAGAATGCGGTGTGGTTGATGATGGTACAGCTATAGGTAACGGACTTGCAACTGCAGTTGCAAGATTAAAGGATTCAGACGCTAAAAGCCGTGTTGTCATATTACTTACAGATGGAGTAAACAACTGTGGCGAAATCTCTCCGCAAATGGCGGCTGAGATAGCAAAAACATACGGGATAAGGGTGTATACCATAGGTGTTGGCGCAGAGGGGACGGCACCTTATCCGGTTATGACTCCGTTTGGAGTGAGCGTGCAGCAGGTTGAGGTCCAAATAGACGAAGCTTTGTTAAAGGATATAGCAGATGCTACCGGTGGAAAATATTTTAGGGCAACAGACAATACCAAACTTCTTGAGATATATGGCGAAATAAACAAGATGGAGAAGAACAAGACATTGGTAGACTCTTTTGCTGTTTATAAAGAGCTGTTTTTCTATTTTGCATATATTGCTTTGGCAGCCTTGGTATTGGAGCTGTTATGCAGATTTACAATAAGCAGAAAAATTCCATATTAATAGTTTGATATAATACGTTATGATATATTTTGCAAGTGCGCGATTCCTGTTCCTTATACTTCTTATCCCTTTTTTCTTTTTGGGATTTTGGTTGTATAGGAGGATGATGAAGAAAAAAGTTTCAAAGTTTGGCAACTTTGAGATGGTTGACAAGCTAATGCCATTGAGATCTAAATGGAAAGGATGGGTGAGAGTAATTTTCTTCTCCATAGCATGGCTGTTCTTTGTAATAGGTTTGTCGAGACCTCAGATAGGGGTAAGACTTAAGGAAAATCAGAGCAAAGGTGCGGAAATAATGATTGCTTTGGATGTTTCAAATTCTATGTTGGCACATGACTATACTCCTAACAGATTGGAACGTGCAAAATTGGCTATATCGAGATTGGTAGACAAACTTCAGGGAGACAGAATAGGTTTGGTTGTCTTTGCCGGGCAGGCATTTGTACAATTGCCTATTACAACAGATTATGTATCTGCAAAGTTTTTCCTAAAGTCTATAAGTACAGAGTCTGTTCCTGTGCAGGGAACGGCATTGGGCGAAGCTATAAACACATGTATACGAAGTTTCAGTAACGAGGGGCAGCAGGGAAGCAACAATAAGGCTATTATACTTATAACCGATGGTGAAAACCACGAAGATGATCCTGTGCAGGCTGCAAAGGATGCTGCCGAGTTTGGAATAAAGGTTTATACAATTGGTGTTGGTTCTCCGGATGGCAAACCTATCCCTGTAGGTTCAAATGGGGAGTTGTTAAAAGACAGGGATGGTAATATTGTTGTTACCAAATTGGATGAAAATACCCTTGGAGATATTGCATTGGCCGGTAACGGTGCGTATGTGAGGGCCGGAACATCTGAGTTTGGCTTGAATCCTATAATTAAGGAGCTTAGGCAATTGGATGAGCAGAAATTTACATCTGTGGTTTTTGAAGAGTATGACGAGCAGTATATGTATTTCTTTGCAATAGCATTTATATTCTTTATTATGGAGTTTTTAGTTGGAAGCAAAAGAATAAACAGAAAATTTTTTGCAGTTGTTGTCGTTATGTTTTTGGGTACGGTATCTCTCTCTGCCCAGAATGTTGTAACACAGCGAATAGATAAAAAAGAGGTTAGAAAAGGGAATAATCTTTTCAAAAAAGACAACTTTAAAGAGGCTGATGTTGAGTATAGAAAGGGGCTTGTGCTGGATTCTACATCTCTGGTCTCAAAATATAACTTGGGCAATACCCTGTACAGGTTGGGCGATTTTGCAGGAGCCGAGAAGCTGTACTTGGATATGGCAGACAGCATTGCCAAATACACCCCGCAAATTCCTTGGGATACAGAGAAAGGTTCTGTCTCTACGGATGTATCCAACTATTATCACAACTTGGGGAACAGCTATCTTCAACAGAAAAAATATCAAGAGGCGGTTGAGGCGTATAAAAATTCTTTACTGAGGAATCCGTCTGATTCGGAAACCAGACGTAACTATGCGTATGCTAAAAAGAAGTTAGAGGACCGGCAGAATAATCAAGATCAAAACCAAGATAAGAATCAAGATCAAAACCAGGACCAAAACCAGAACCAAGATCAAAAAAAGGATAAAGACCAACAGAATAAAGATCAGCAAGATAAGGACAAGGAGCAAAACAAGGATAACAAAGAGCAGGACAAGAACAAGGATAACAATAAAGATAATAAACAAGACAAGAACAAGGATAATGGGGATAAGAACAATCCTCAGAACGGACAACAACAACCGCAGGATGCCAAGATAACTCCTCAGACAGCAGAGCAGATGCTTCAAGCTATTCAGGATAAGGAGAATGCGACAAAACAGAAGGTAGATAAGGAAAAGGCAAAGGCTCTTAAGAGCAGACAACGTGAAAAAAACTGGTAAAATGATTAAATTTGCGGTTGCTTTTTAGTAAAAGGAGGATTTATGCGGTTTAGATTTTATATACTATATTTTATTTTTACAGTAATAGGCTACGCAGGTGCAGCGCAGAACAGTTTTACGGTTGAGGCACCAAATGTTGTTGGCAGTAGCGAGGCTTTTAGAGTTGTATATACAGCAGACGGGGATGTTGAGACTTTTACTCCGCCGGCGTTTTCCGGAGCGGACGTATTGTTGGGGCCTACCCAATCCAGAATGCAAAGCATGCAGATTATAAACGGCAAAAGATCACAATCATTGGAGATAAGCTATACGTATGTAATAAGGCCTAATAATAACAAGTTAATCTCCATATCACAGGCTTCTGCCAAGATAGGTGGGAAAAACTACACCGCTAGAGCTCTAAGCATAGAAGTTGTTGAGGGAGATCAGAGTGGCACGGCAGCTCGCGGACAGCAGGATCAGCAGGCAGATGAGGTGCAAACTTCAAAAAACGAAGCTCAGAGTTCATCCTCCGGCAATGAAGATATTATTTTAAAGCTTAATGTAAGTAAAACAAAAGTTGTTAAGGGTGAACCTATTGTTGCTACACTTAAGTTGTATACAAACAGTCAGATAGTAGGCTTTGAAGATATAAAGTTTCCGGTATTCAACGGATTTTGGAGCCAGGAAACTGAGTCACCTCAGAATCTTAACTTTGTACGTGAGAGACTTGGTAACAAAATTTATTCTACTGCTGTTCTAAGGAAGTATATATTATTGCCTCAACAAACGGGAACAATTACCATAGAACCCGCAGATTTGGTTGCGCAAATTCAGGTAAGGGTGAATTCCGGAAGAAGAGGAGGTTTCTTTGATGACTTTTTTGATGATTACCAGACAATAAGAAGGAGAATATCCACCTCTCCTGTAAAGATAGAGGTTGCGTCTCTACCATCAGGAGCTCCTGCATCATTCGGAGGAGCTGTAGGGGATTTCTCAATGAACGTAAAATTCAGCAGAGACAGTATAAAATCAAATGAGGCAGCTTCGTTGATAATTGATATAGATGGAACAGGAAACCTTAATCTTATAGAGGCTCCTAAATATGATTTTCCGGCTGATTTTGAGGTATATGATGTAAGGTCAAACAATAATTTGAGCAATACGGCCGGCGGTTTGCGTGGAAAGAAGAGTTTTGAGTATCCATTTATACCAAGGGCTGTTGGACGCTACGTATTGCCGCCTATAGATTTTACCTATTATGATCTAAAGAACAGGAAATATGTTACAATCTCATCCGATTCGTTGAGAATAGATGTTGGTAAAGGTGATAACATAGCCGGTGGAATAATGGCTCAAGGTATCACAAAACAGGAGGTTGCAAGCCTTAGAGATGACATACGATATATATCAGCGGGCGCACCTATGTTGCGTAAAGGCGGAGAATTTTTCATCTTTTCACCGCTTTACTTTGTATTTGTGGTATTGTTGATTGCATTTGCTGCACTCGGTTGGTTTATGCTAAAGAGGCATTACGCCTTAAGAAAAGATGTTAGGCGTGCAAGAAGTAAAAAGGCTAACAAGATAGCTGTAAAGAGACTTAACATAGCATCGGGATATTTGAAACAGAATCTTTCCGTACCATTTTACGAAGAGCTGCATAAGGCCATTGTAGGATATGTGGCGGACAAATTGTCAATTCCGTTTGCAGATTTGGATAAAGATAATATATCAGAAAAACTAAGGGATAAAGGTGCTGCTGCAGAGGATGTTGAAATGTTGGTGGGTATTCTGGACGAGTGTGAGATGGCTCGCTATTCCGGCAGCAATGTAGAGGGAAGTATGGGTGTCTTGTATGAAAAATCGCTTGCGTTGCTCTCTAAATTGGAGGATATTTTATAGTATGAACTGTGTAAAGTGTTTTGTAATGAGAAGTGCGTTTAAAATATTGTTTTTACTGTTTGCATCTATCGTTGTCTGTTCTGCAAAGGTCTCTGCAGATACAGATTCGTTGTGGATTAAGGCCAATGATGCATATTCGATGTCTGAGTTCAACAAAGCAATGGAGCTCTACGGTAAAATAGAATCTCAAGGTTTGGAATCATGGAAGTTGTATTATAATATGGGCAATGCCTGCTTTAAGACAGGAAACATAGGTAAGGCCATACTATATTATGAAAAGGCGCTAAAATTGAATCCGGCTGAAGATGATATAGTAAATAATTTAGAGCTGGCAAGATTGCAGACGGTAGATAAGATAACCCCCGTGCCGGAATTTGTAATGTCTACATTTATAAAGAGGTTACAGAATCTTTTAAGTTCCGATACATGGACTTGGTTCTCTATTGTGATGCTTGCTGTTGTGTTTGCCATGCTCCTGTGCTATAGGTTTGCAACACAAGGCCGGGCTAAGAAGCTATCTTTTGCATTTTCGATAGTGGCGGCGTTGATGTTCATTCTTTCGCTTGTTTTTGCAATTAATTTAAGAAACAGAGCATTGAGTTATGATTATGGCATAATTACGCAGCCTATGTGTAATGTAAAGAGTGCACCTAATAATGGAGGTGGCAATCTGTTTGTCTTGCATGAAGGAACCAAAGTTGAGATTCTGGAGCAGGTGGGAGGTTGGAGCAAGATAGAGATTGCAGACGGGCGTCAAGGTTGGACCGAACAGAGGGACTATACTATCATTTAACATATCATGAAGCGGATTCTTGTTCTTTTTTTCCTGTTGGCGGCAGTAGGCCTGTCGGCCCAAAACGGTGTAAATAAACCTTTCAGTTTTGCATATCTGTCCGATATCCATATAGCAGAGGGTACAAGCAGAATAGATGATGCAATTACCTGTGTGAACGACATCAACAGCCTGCCTCAAATAAAATTTGTGATAATTGCGGGCGATATAACGGAGTTTGGAGCTGATGAGGAGATTCAGACTGCAAAGAATATCTTTGACAAACTCAAAGTTCCCTATTACATTGTAGCCGGTAATCATGATGCAAAATGGTCTGAGAGCGGCTGCAATACCTTTGTAAAAGTATTCGGTTACGAAGGATTTAATTTTGATTACGGTGGAATAAAATTTATAGGTTGCAATAGCGGACCCAACATGAGAATGGCTCCTGCGCTTGTCCCAAGAGAGACAATAGTGTGGTTAGATTCGCTCTCTCGTAAGATAGACCCTACTCAGCCTGTTTTCTTTGTAAACCACTATCCAATGGACACCTCTGTTCTTAATTATACTCAGGTTCTCGACAAATTAAAGAATATAAACACCCAATTTATACTTAACGGTCACTGGCATCAAGACAGGGCGATGGTCTATGAGGGTATTCCCGCAGCGATAGGTCGTTCTACACAAAGAGCCGGCAAGGATGGTCCCGGGTACAATATAATTACTGTAAACGGTTCGCTTGTTACAATGCAGGAGAGGGTTGCAGATATTATTAAGGATGATAAAAGCCAAAAAAGAGCAGTAACAAAGTCTCCGTGGCTAATGCTAAGAATAAGCAACGGCGCCCCTTATAACACAGATATCCATTACCCAAGGCCGGATTATTCATGTAATAATGAGTATCCCAATGTTAAAACTGTCTGGAGAATAGAGGAAAGGGCAGATATAGGTGCCGGAGCAGTGGAGAGCAACAGTAATGTTATATACACAACTACAGCCGGAAACGTAGTTTGCATAGATGGTAAGAACGGACAACAGCGTTGGAATGTGAAATTAGGCGGTAAGATCTTCTCTACCCCTGCCGTGAGCGGTAACATTGTAGTTGTTGGGTGTACAGACAATTATATTTACGGTTTGGATATTTTTAACGGGGACAAAAAATGGTCTTATAAATGCGGTAAATCTGTTATGGGTGCCGTTAATATATGCAAAGGGGTTGCATATATAGGCGCATCTGACCATACCTTTAGAGCCATTAATGTAAAGACCGGAAAACTGTTGTGGGAAAACAGAGAGGTTAAAGGATTTATAGAGGCCAAGGCTTTTGTAGACAACGAGCAGGTTGTTGTAGGAGACTGGGCAAACAGACTCTACTCTTTTAATACAAAGAACGGTAAGACACAATGGATATGGCAGAACAAAGGCAGCAGAATGTTCTCACCTGCGGCAGTATGGCCTGTTAAGGCAAACGGCAGGATCTTTTTTGTAACACCGGAGCGTTACAGCTATGCAGTAGATGCCAAAACAGGGAAACAGCTCTTTAGAGAGTATGGAGGCCGCGAATCCATAGGTTTGTCTCCGGACAAGAGCACCTATTACGTTAAGGTGATGAAAGATTCTGTTTTTGCATTTTCTACATTGCAGATAGTTAAGGATAAAGAGGGCGTAGCCCATCCTAAAAGTGTGTGGAGGGTAAGTGCAGATTTCCACTACGAGATTGCTCCAACCCCAATGGTATCTACTCCAAAAGGTGGAAAGGATGGCAAGGGATTACTGTTTGTGCCAACAGATAAGGGTAATATAGTTGCACTTAATTTAACAGACGGTTCCATTGCATGGAGACATAAGGTCTCTTTTGCTCTTATCAATTCTATCCTACCGCTTCCCGACAACAAACTTTTGGTCTGTACCATGGATGGAATTGTTACTTTGCTGCAGTACTAGTTAATTAGCTTTGGCGTTGGCGTTAGCTTGATTTAGTTGAAAGTATATAGTTTATAGACAGCATTATAAAAGTTAATAGTTGAGAGTTTATAGTTTATAGAGTGAAGAAGAAAACTATTTGCTTTAAAACTATCAACTAAATAACTGACTCTAAACTATAAATCATAAACTATAAACTAATATGGCTAAAGCCAAAGCTAATACAAATGCCAAAGCTAAAGCTAAAGCAGCATATCGTACAGTTGCTTCATCCCCTCTGTGGCGGTGGCTTGGAACTGTTTGAAATTAGGTAGATTAAGATGAATAGGTTTGGGGTCTATGAGGTATATCATGGCCCCGTCTTTTGTGTAATTTACAAGACCGGCGGCAGGATATACATTAAGCGATGTCCCTATAACTATAAGTATGTCTGCTTGCGATACATACTCTGCAGCTGTCTGCAGAAACGGAACGGCCTCTCCAAACCACACAATATGTGGCCTCATCTGCCCGCCGTCATCTGCCTTGTCACCGTACTTGATATCTGAATAGCCTATATACTTTACTTTGTCGGGAAGATAAAAAGACTCCTCGGATGAGATCTTTTCACTGCGGGCTTTTGTAATCTCTCCATGAAGATGAATTACATGGCTGCTGCCGGCTCTTTCGTGCAGATTATCTATATTCTGGGTTATTACCGTAACATTATAATACTTCTCTAATTCTGCAATATATTTATGAGCCGCATTTGGTTGTGCCCGCTCAATGTCATGGCGTCTCTGATTGTAAAAATCAATCATCAACTCCTTGTTGTGAGGCCACGAATCTATGGAGGCAACCTGCTCAACGGGATAATTCTCCCACAGGCCGTCGCTGTCCCTAAACGTTCTCAAACCGCTTTCGGCACTTACACCCGCGCCGCTGAGAATTACTAATCTTTTCATGTTCAGTTTAATATTATTCATTTTATTTACTGACAAAACTATACTTTCTAAACTTTCTTTACTCTCTATACCCTAAATCAGCCAACGCCAAAGCCAAAGTGACAAACATCACAATTTTCGTAAAAATTCTTTATATCTGCAAACAGTTTTTTGCATCCTCTTGAATAATTCATAACTTTGCATGTAGTGAGAATAAGTGCTGTAGAGAGCTAATAACCGGTATTTATCCATACAATAAGTGATATTATGAATCTTGAAGAAAACAAACAGCTTTGGGCTAAGATAGTAGCTAAAGCTTGGTGTGATGAGGCCTATAAGGACGAGTTGCTCAACAACACAGAGAAAGTATTGAAAGCAGAAGGTGTAATGATTCCTAATGGAGTACGCGTACATGTAGTAGAAAAACAGATCCCATCTACAGCAGAGGATGTTTATCTATATCTGCCACCCGTTGACCAGAATGTATCTTTAAGCGAAGAGGAATCAAAACAGGCGGCTTATGTACTTTGCTTAAAATGCGTATTTTAATTTATTGTCCGTCTAACCTAAGTGTTAAGATGGATTAATAGGTGATGAAAGCGTATGGGCAGTGAAAGGTATTATCTGAAAAGAGACTGGAGTTTTATTGAGGAGGGGGGCTATGTCGTATTGCTACGAGCAGACTACACCTGTTTTCGTGTATCTAACAAAGCTACACAACTGTTGCGCTCGTTGATGAAGCAACCGCAGACAGAAGAGCATTTGTTGGCCGAAATGAGTGGTAAGCTCAGTCTTACAGAATTCTTTTACCTGCTTGAGCAATTTAAACAAAGGGGTGTGGTAGGTTGCGTTGCTTCCAAACGTTCATTCATACTTGCACATACTGCCGGGGTTGCAACTGAAGAGATGGAACGGCTGGCAGTTGTGCTGGGTGAAGATGATAAAGTGGAATCGGTTAGCATTTGGAAAGATCTGCAGCAGGTGTCTTCGGACAGTCTTGTTGTACTTTTGGTTCCCAACTACCATCACGTAGACCTTATAGACTTCAATCGGCTTGCCTATAAGCAGGGTTGGAGGTGGATGCCTGTTGCCATTGGCGATGATACTATATGGGTTGGCCCACACTTTGGCGATGCGGGGAGTGGTTGTTTTGAGTGCCTTGGTTTTAGATACTATCACCAATCTCCTATATTGCACCGCATTTATCAGCACCACAATCTATGCCATTCTGCTCATCCGGCCTCTTGGCAAAAGATCTCTATGGCAGCTAAAGCTATCAGGAATGAGGCTGATGCCAAAGAGATGCAACTCACATTGGTGCGAATGATAGGCGAGGAGACGAAATTTGAACACCATAATTTGGAGCCTTGGCCTCACTGCCCCACATGCTCCGGTGAAGGGAAAGTAAGTGAGGATATACCTGTACGGCTGCAAAGTCGCCCTAAGATTGGCTACACAGACGGAGGTGAAAGGGCCGATGATGCTGCAAAAACTGTTCGTCGTCTCATAGACTATGTAGATCCGTTTACAAGTGAGGTTGGAAAGTTGACTACGTTGGTATCTCCGGGGGATGGTTATGGTTATTCAATGGTGATGAGCCAATGGGCTACATTAGAAGAGAAAGATGTTAAAAGGGACGGTATCATCGACTGGAAAAAGGGACGTATCAGCTCCACAGGGGTAAGTGCCGGTAAAGGGCAGACTTTGGAACAGGCTCAGGCCAGTGCGATTGGAGAGTCCATTGAACGATATTCTACGCAATATTTCGGATATGAGCCGTTGCGTAAGGCATATTGGCGTGAAATAGCAGATACGGCTGTTTCTCCGCATGTATTGGCGTGCTTTAGTGATAATCAATTTACACACCGAGAAGAATGGGGCAAAAAGTCGCTTTTCAGCCAGGTGCCGGAACCATGGAACGAGGAGATTCCGCTTCATTGGGGTAAAGGATGGTCGCTTACTCATAGGGCAGTGCGCTGGTTGCCTGCGGCTTACCTCTTTTATAGTTTTAAGGAGGATGGCGTTGCCTACATGTATGGTGACAGCAATGGCGTTTCGGCCGGAAACTGTATCGAGGAGGCTATCCTGCAGGGGCTCTTTGAATTAGTAGAGCGCGATGCGGTGGGGGCATGGTGGTATAATAGAGTGTGCCGTCCTCAATTGGATTTAGACGCATGGCCAGCCACATCTGTTCAGACTTTTCGCAGCAGGATGCAACAACGTGGTTATGATGTGTGGGCATTGGATTTGACCACGGAATTTAGAATTCCCGTTGTTATGGCGATAGCATACTCCAAAGATCCAAAAAAAGCTCTGCTTATGGGAATAGGTGCACATTATCAAGTGGAGATTGCCCTGCAACGCGCAATGGCGGAGATAACACAAAGTTTGGGAGATGAGGTTTCTGCCGGTACATGGTGGAATGAACTTAGGTGCACAGACCACTCATTTCTGTTTCCTGATTCTTCAAAACCGATGCGGAAACCTGCCGATTTCATAGACCTGTCAACTAACGACCTGCTGACCGATATCGAGCGAGCTGTGGCCTTGATGCAGGAGCATGGATTGGAAGTAATCATTTACAACCTCTCTCGTAAGGAGACCAAACTCAATGTAATTCGTGTTGTTGTGCCGGGCTTATCACACTTTTGGCCTCGCTTTGCCGATCCAAGAATCTACCTACATCCTGTAACATTGGGGTGGTCTGAACGGGAACTTACAGAAAATGAATTAAATCCAATTCCTTTTCCTATCTAAGAATGGTAAAGACAGATGAATAAGATTACTTGTACTCTCCCCTTGGAGCTGCGTTGGCTACCATTGATACACCAATGGGTAAGCGGTTATGTAAAAGCAGTAGAGTTTACCCCTACCTTGGAAGAGCTGTTGATGAGCTCGGTGGAGGAGGCATGTGGTGAATTGCTGCGCCGTGCCGAGGAGCTGCATATTACCGGCAATTTTCGTCTGGAACTTGGCTATAACAGTGAGGTTTTGGAAATAACAATAATCTATAGCCATAAAATACCATTGAATCCATTGAAAGATGCACCTTACGAGGTACCGGATGTGGATGCCGATTTGGATCAAATACAGATGGATGCCCTGTGGATATTCCTCATAAAGCGTTATATGGACAGAGTCTATTTTCAGATAGACGGTTCAGATCATCTGTTGCGTATGCAGAAATTCACTCGTGCAAAGGGGGCGGAGAAGCGTGTTTGGGTTATGGGACTTACACCAAGTATCAAGCCGAGCATCAATATCAATCTTAACTGTGGCGAAAATGGACATATAGATGGCGGATTTGTACAGAATTTTGATACTAACAGCATGTTGCGAATGGGTTCCTCCGAGGCTTACGCTTTGAGTCTTATGGATGGCAAACGCAGCTGTTACGAAATCTATCTGCAAGCCGTAGAGGCCGGCTACATGCTTACACCTTTGCAGCTGACTACACTTTACGAGATGCTCGAAAAGAAACAGATGCTTGACTTTCCCAATACATCAGGCCATTCTCGTTGGCATTGGCTGACTAATATCCGAAACCTTAGTTTCTCCATTCCTCATGCCGATGATGTTGTGACAGCTGTTCATAAGATAACAAAGCCTTTATTCACCCCCATAGGTATTTGTCTTATGTTACTTGTTGGCCTATCAGGCCTCTGGCCATTAATCCATACCAAGTCAAATTTCTTGGTATTGATGAACAAAGCCAATGAGATCATCCTGCACGACTGGTGGGTGGTGTTCGTGATTTTTGGTCTCAATTTGGTTACAGTTGCCTTACATGAGTTGGGCCATGGTGTTTGTTGTAAACATTATGGTGGTCGAGTACCTCGCCTTGGTATTACATATTATCTTTCGGGTTTCATCTTCTTTTGCGATGTCTCCGCGTCGTGCAACTTTCCGGGGAGGTGGCCACGTATTGCAGTATCGTTAGCCGGCCCTTTGGTAACTTTTGTAACTTGGGGAGTTACTGTTTGGTGTTTCTACTTGAGTGAAAGCTATCTTTGGCAATTCATCTGGATTATGGTGCTCTTTACCGAATCGATGGGACTTCTAATGAATTTCAATCCTTTCTTACGTATGGATGCCTATTATATGTTGATGGATTGGACCGGCATAGCCAACTTGCGCCAAAAAGCTTATCAGTGTCTTGCCGCTCTGTTCACCGGGAAGAGAGTGGACTGTTCTCGCTCACAGAGGTGGTGGCTGGCAGGGTATGGGGTGATGGGTATCCTCATGACAATAATGCTGTTCATCTATCCCTTTGTAATATTCTTGCCACGTCTGTTAAATGGTAGCGAAGGTTGGTTGCGCGTTGTATGGATACTCCTTGTTATGGTATTGGCAGTTGGCAACTTATGTAATTTCGCTTACCGAAAATTCCATAAGTTGCGTCATCAGACTCATAAACTCTAATGGAGATTTGACATTAATTTGTCATTTTAAGCAACCTCTATATTCTGTTTTTTTCAAAAAAGTAACGCTTAAACCACAACTTCATGAGCGGATCCAAGAAAACAGCCTCTTTGCAATTAGGTTCAAAAGTTATTATCTCCTTTTTTGTTAGAGCCTCTTTAAGCCTGTTGACATTTGCAGAGGAGTTGAGCTTGTACTTGTCCAATATGTCGGCCGAGCTGAATTTTGTCACCCCCTCTAAAATGGCTTTTAAGAACCTGAGCTGATGCTTGCTTAGTGTAGATGCCGTATAGTGATATGAGAAACTGTACAGGTTAATAAGATTGTACAGCCCTTGTTCTATTATCTTGTCGTTAAGGAATCCCTTGGTTAGGTCAAAGCAGATGGCCGAAAGATGCTGAAGATACCAGGCATCGCCCTCAACAAGATCGTACATAAAGTCTGCAAGATCTGGTTGGACAACTTTTCCCGATTTTAAAAAACCCTTTATTATGTAATCTGTAAAGTATCTCTTCTCAATGGGCTTTATGGTAATCTCCTCATACATACCTCTAAAGAATCTCTGACGCTTGAAGATGTCATCCATGGCATTCTTCTTCTCTCCTGTAAATAGAAAAGTTGTACGTGCCAACTTTTTAAAGTTGTTTTCCATTAGAGAGAGAATCTTTGCCGGGTTGTCGAACAGCAGAAAATCCTGGAAATGTTCAAAATATATGACAACTCTAATGTTAAAATCTGCGGCGAATCTGTCTGGAAGCGCAATAAGTTCCTCAATCTGAGAGTTAGTGAGTAGATCTTTGGATGAATATGTGAACTTTATCTTGTTGTTATTGCCCTCATCTACAATGTAAGGGATATTGGGCAGGTATTTCTTTAAGAGTGTGTTCCACTCTGTTGAGGATGTGGCAAAAGAGGAGAAAATGTCGTTGGTGAATCTAAGGAAAAACGCCTCTATACACCTTATATTAAATAGATTAATGTTGCAGACGGTAAAATTTAACCCCTCTTGTCTTAATTTTTCCAACGCATTGTAGATAATGGACTTCTTGCCAATCTTAGGTGCGCCATAAAGCAGAATGTTGTTTCTCTCTCTAAGGAGATTACACATTAAAGCCACCTCTTTATTGCGTCCTATAAAGTAATTCCCTGTAGCAAATGAGTTATATTCAAACGGAGACTCCATAAGTATTTAGGTTAATCTTAATCAGTTAAAGCATTCCAAACACGCAAATGTAACATTTTTATTAAAAAGTAACAAGATTGGTAGCAGCTTTTTTAAAAAAGATTATAAAATATGTGGTGATTTTACAAAAAATAATTAAATTTGCGGCCGTATTAATTAAGGCTGATGAGCTTAGAATAAGAGTTGGCATTTGTCAACCGCTTACGGCCACAACCCTAAATTTTTTTTTAGATGTACGCAATTGTAGATATTGCAGGACAACAGTTCAAAGTTGAAGCCGGACAGAAGATTTATGTTCACCGTCTTCAGAACGAGGTAGGGACTCAGGTCTCTTTTGACAAAGTATTATTAACCGACAATAATGGAGATGTCAAGGTAGGCGTTCCTTTTGTTTCGGGTGCCAGCGTAACAGCAAAGGTACTTGATCATCTTAAAGGTAACAAGGTTATCGTATTTAAGAAGAAACGCAGAAAAGGCTATGACAAGAAAAACGGTCATCGTCAGTATCTTACACAACTCCAGATTGAATCAATTGCTTAATTAAAATTTATTAGAAATGGCTCATAAAAAAGGTGTCGGTAGTTCAAAGAACGGCCGTGAATCACAAAGTAAAAGATTAGGCGTTAAATTGTTCGGTAGACAAAACGCCAAAGCCGGTAACATACTTGTACGTCAAAGAGGTACTGTTCACTATCCCGGTTTGAATGTTGGAATGGGTAAAGACCATACTTTATTTGCCCTTATTGATGGTGTTGTTACTTTCACTAAAAAGAGAGAAGGAAGGTCTTATGTTTCGGTTTTGCCTTACGCTAACTAAGGAAAGGCCGATGCACACTTATAAAGAGCGCTCACTTTCCGGTGGGAGCTCTTTTTTTTAATATACGAATTATATAAAACAATTTTAATATGCTTACTTTAAAACTTTTACGCGAACAACCTCAATTTGTGATAGAGAGGCTCGCGGTTAAAAATTTTGATGCAAAAGAGATTGTAAACCGCATTCTTGCTGCAGATGCAGACAGAAGGGCGGCTCAGACAGAATTAGATGCCTGCTTGGCAGAACAGAACAGCTTGTCTAAGCAGATAGGCGGCCTTATGAAGGAGGGCAAGAAGCAGGAAGCAGAGTCGGTTAAGGCAAAAGTACAGGAGCTTAAAGGAAAATCTGCAGAGCTTCAGGCAAGGATGGATGCGGCAGACAAGGAGATGACAGACAATCAGGTGCTCCTTCCCAACATTCCAAACGAACTTGTTCCAAGAGGAAAAGATGACCACGATAATGTAGTAGTTAAAATGGGTGGCGAGAATCCTACCCTTCCCGCAAATGCAAAACCTCACTGGGAACTTGCCAAATCGTTGGATATCATAGATTTCGATCTTGGAGTGAAGATAACAGGCGCAGGCTTCCCTGTTTACAAAGGAAAGGGCGCAAGAATACAGAGAGCGTTAATCTCCTTCTTCTTGGACAGAAATACGGCCGCAGGTTATCAAGAGATACAACCACCGCTTATGGTAAATGAGGCATCGGCTTATGGTACAGGGCAGCTTCCCGACAAATCAGAGCAGATGTATCATGTGAACTTGGATAACTTCTATCTTATACCAACAGCAGAGGTGCCTGTTACAAATATTTATAGAGATGCCATTCTTCAGATGAACGACTTCCCTGTAAAGATGACAGCCTACACCCAGTGCTTTAGAAGAGAGGCCGGTTCATACGGAAAAGATGTGCGCGGACTTAACCGTCTGCACCAGTTCGATAAGGTGGAGATTGTAAGATATGAGCTTCCCGACAAATCATACGCAGCCTTGGATGAGATGGTAAAACATGTGGAGAGCCTTGTACAGGCTTTGGAGTTGCCATACAGAATTGTAAGACTATGTGGTGGTGATCTTAGCTTCACATCTGCAATTACCTACGATTTTGAGGTGTTCTCTGCCGCACAGCAGAGATGGTTGGAGGTAAGTTCTGTGTCAAACTTTGAAACTTTCCAGGCCAACCGTCTTAAACTCAGATATAAAGATGAGAATGGCAAGATACAGTTGGCACATACCCTCAACGGAAGTTCATTGGCATTGCCAAGGATCTTGGCAGCTCTAATAGAGAACAATCAAGACGAGAATGGTCATATCCATCTTCCAAAAGCATTGCAGCCATACGCAGGCTTTGATGTAATATGATTAAGATAACAGACAGAGTAATCTTGGGGATAGATCCCGGAACCCGAATTTTGGGTTTCGGGATTATCCATATTGTACGGGGTGTGCCGCACTTTGTAGATATGGGGGTAGTTAACCTCATAAAGGAGAGGGATCATTTTGTCACTCTAAGGAGGATTACTCATGAGGTATCTGCACTTATAAACAGACATGCACCGGATGAGATGGCCATAGAGGCTCCGTTTTACGGAAAGAATCCTCAGGTAATGCTTAAGTTGGGACGAGCTCAGGGGGCGGCGATAGCAGCAGCTCTTATGAGAGATATACCAATCTTTGAATATGCCCCAAGAAGTGTAAAGGTTGCTGTTACCGGGCAGGGAGCAGCCTCAAAGGAGCAGGTTGCCACCATGGCTCAAAAGGAGCTTGATATAGATATAGAGGAGCGATACTTGGATGCAACGGATGCTCTTGCTATAGCGTTATGCCATTTTTATCATATAAGCAACCCAATCCTTGCTGAGGCAGAAAAGAACAATCCGCGCAACGCGCTGCTTAAAGCGGCCATGGGTAAAAAAAGGGCTGCAAAGAGCTGGGAAGATTATGCCATGGAGAACCCGGGCAGAATTACTAAATAAAAGAGCAGTTACAAAAATCTGATTAAAAGCAGAACGGATAATTGATACAACAGATAAAAAGGCCTGTAAACAGAAAAGACTTAAAATTTAGCCGGCTTCTTAAACCTACGCCAATATTGTTAGTCTAAACACTGTCTATTGATTTTTACATGCATTGATATATGTACAGAAGGAACTTTTTTAAGATAAAAAGCTTACTGCTTTGGGCAATTATGCTCTCTGCAGTAATATTCGCAAATGCGCAGCAGCCGCAAACCGGCAGGGGAACATACCTTAAAGCGGTTTTCTTGGACTCCACAAACCGTGAACCGGTAGAGTTTGGAACTATGTCTGCTCATAACTCGGCAAACAGCAAACTTGTAAAGTATGCTCTTACAGATGAAAAGGGTGTTGCCATTATAAACGGAATACAAAAGGGAAAATGGAATGTGAAGTTTGAGTATATGGGGTACAAACCAAAGAGCATAGATGTGGAGATAAAGCAGGGAGCCAATGATTTTGGGGAGATACTTATCCAACCGGATGTAAGCTCGTTGGAGGGTATTACTGTTACAGCCCATGCTAATGCGATGCAGGTAAAGAAGGATACTATAGAATATAACGCAGCTGCATATAAGATCAACGATTCAGATATGTTGGAGGAGTTGCTAAAGAAACTGCCCGGCGTAGAGATAGACAGCGACGGTAATATTACAGCCAACGGCAAGACCATCAATAAGATTATGATAGACGGCAAGACCTTCTTCCTTGATGATCCATCACTTGCAACAAAGAATCTTCCTGCAAAGATCGTAAACAAGGTAAGGGTAGTGGAGAGAAAATCAGATCAGGCAAGATTTACCGGAATAGATGATGGTGAGGAGGAGACTGTAATAGACTTGGGGCTTAAACCGGGAATGATGAACGGTTGGTTTGGTAACCTTATGGGCGGGTACGGTACAAAGGACCGTTTTGAAACAGGTGCAATGATAGGACGATTTACCAAAACAACCCAGATAAGCCTCATAGAGAACGGAAACAACACCAATAACAGGGGCTTTAATGATGTTGCATCGAGCATGATGGGCGGAATGAGAGGCGGTGGAGGAATGTGGGGAGGTTCCGGCATCAACACCTCATGG
>UQWT01000039.1 GCA_900544815.1 uncultured Bacteroidales bacterium
ACCAATTCAATTATCATTAAACCAATCGTTTTATGGATATACAGACAGCGAAACAAATCAAGATAGCAGATTATCTGTACAGTTTGGGCTTTTCTCCGGTTAAACAGCAGGGAATAAACCTGTGGTATAAGTCACCGCTAAGGGAAGAAACGGAAGCCTCGTTCAAGGTGAATACAGAACGTAACCAATGGTATGATTTTGCACTCGGCAAGGGTGGGAACATCATCGCACTTGCGCAGGAACTTTACAGTTCAGACCATGTGCCATACCTCCTGCAAAGAATCGGAGAGCTGGCACCCGGCATTCGTCCCGTATCTTTTTCTTTTGGCAAGCAATCATCTTCCGAGCCGAGTTTTCAGCAGTTGGAGATTGTACCACTTTCTTCTCCTGCCCTATTCACCTATTTGCAGGAAAGGGGAATAAACATTGCACTGGCAAAAAGAGAATGTAAGGAAGCGCACTTCACCCATAAAGGCAAACGGTATTTCGCCATCGCCTTTCCCAACATGTCGGGTGGGTATGAAATCCGCAACAGATATTTCAAAGGCTGCATTTCCCCAAAGGAAATATCCCACATCAGACAATCAGGAACAGCAAGGGAAACGTGTTATGTGTTTGAGGGATTTATGGACTACCTTTCATTTCTCACTTTGAGATTGGAGAATTGCCCGAAATATCCCGAACTGGATAGGCAAGATTATATGGTGCTGAATTCCGTAGCCAATGTTTCCAAAGCCCTCTATCCTTTGGGGAGCTACGAGCGCATCCATTGTTTCTTTGACAATGACCGTGCAGGGATGGAAGCACTCCAACAAATCCGTATGGAATACGGCAGGGACTTATACATCCGTGACGCTTCGCAGACATACAGCGGATGCAAGGACTTGAACGAATACTTACAGAAACAGGCTGAAAGAAACAGGCAAGTTCAATCAGCAAAAGGGACGCGCAGCCAACCACCAAAAAAGAAAAACGGCTTTTGGTTATAGCCCACTATAACTACACGCTTCGCTTTCGTAGTTGTGGGCTCTCCCGAGGGGCTTATGGTTCTGCCCTAAGAACCCGGCAAGGGCTGTCAGCCCTATACAACCCGACCAAAGAGTGACCCTCTCTTTGGAAACTCCGCTTATGGGTGGCACCCCTAAGAACCCCTCTGTGAAAGTGAGCAAAACAATCTATCGTAAACAATAAATCAGAATAGTCATGGCAACAAAATCAAGCATACATATCAAGCCTTGCAACGCTAAATCAAGCGAGGCTCATAACCGAAGGACTGCCGAATACATGCGTAATATCGGAGAGTCCAGAATCTACATTGTACCCGAACTATCCACCGACAACGAACGATGGATAAACCCGGACTTCGGCAGCCCCGACCTGCAAACGCACTACGACCACATCAAACAAATGGTAAAGGAAAAGACTGGTCGTGCCATGCAGGAGAAAGAACGTGAGCGCAAAGGGAAGAACGGAAAAATCATAAAAGTGGCAGGGTGTTCACCCATCCGTGAGGGTGTGCTGCTTATCAAACCGGACACCACACTGGCAGACGTGAAGAAATTTGGCGAGGAATGTCAAAGACGCTGGGGCATCACTCCGCTTCAAATCTTCCTGCACAAGGACGAGGGGCATTGGCTGAACGGAAAGCCTGATGCAGAGGACAAAGAGAGTTTCCAAGTCGGTGAAAGATGGTTCAAGCCGAATTACCATGCACATATCGTATTCGACTGGATGAACCACGACACGGGCAAGAGCCAAAAGCTCAACGATGACGATATGATGGAAATGCAGACTTTGGCTTCTGACATCCTCTCCATGCAACGTGGGCAATCCAAAGCCGAGACAGGCAAGGAACATTTGGAAAGGAACGATTTCATCATTGAGAAACAGAAAGCCGAACTGCAACGTATAGATGAAACCAAACGACACAAGGAACAACAGGTAAGTCTTGCCGAACAGGAACTCAGACAGGTAAAATCAGAAATACGCACGGACAAACTAAAAAGCGTAGCCACCGATGCTGCCACCGCCATAGCAAGCGGAGTTGGTTCTCTTTTCGGAAGTGGAAAGCTGAAAGAACTGGAGCGAACTAACGAAAATTTGCACCAAGAGATTGCCGAACGAAACAAAGGTATTGACACCCTCAAAATCCAAATGCAGGAAATGCAAGAACGACATGACAAACAGATACGCAATCTTCAAGGAATACATAACCAAGAACTTGAAGCCAAAGACAGGGAAATATCACGATTGAACACCCTACTTGAAAAGGCATTCAAGTGGTTTCCGATGCTTAGAGAAATGTTGAGAATGGAACAACTATGTGCTGTCATTGGGTTTACTAAAGATATGATTGATTGTCTTTTGACAAAGAAAGAAGCCATCAGATGTAATGGAAAAATCTATTCCGAAGAGCATAGACGAAGATTTGAAATCAAAAACGACATCTTCAAGGTAGAGAAACATCCAACCGATGATAGCAAACTGGTACTGACTATAAATAGACAACCAATAAGCGAATGGTTCAAGGAACAAGTGGAGAAATTACGGCAAGGTTTACGCAACACTGCAGAAGAACCAAGAAAAAGTAAAGGATTTAGAATGTAAAATACTTTTGTTTTAGAGTGCGAAAGTACCATTTCCGACAACGGGAATGGTACTTTTTACTAATTTTATGAAGTCAACAAATAGTTTACTTGGATTCGGCTATGGCATAGTAGCGTTCTTCATGCAAGTCATCCGCATTTTGGTGAACAATTGCCACACGCGTAGTCTTATTTTCATAAGTTTCCACCACATCTGCACCTTCGGGAAGTGTCTTGAAATCAGACGCGGTTAGTGAAGACTTTTCGCCTAAATGCTTTCCCAACAGCCATTTCAATCCCTCTTCTTGCGCTTTGAGGTATTCTGCATCAGCAAGATGCGAAGAATTAGATACTTGTATTTTTATGAAACAAGTCTCATTGGCTTTTTGAGTATCTGTCAATAGAAACTCATAACGGGTATCAAGGACATTATATATACCATTAGTCTTAGGGTTGGCAAGTGCAAAACTTCCATTCTTCCAGTCCACCCCAAGGAAGTCACGTTCACGCATGACCTGAGTCGTTGAACACTCGTATATCAGCTTTCCATCTTTATAGCCTTTAAGACAAATCGGGAAATCTGTTTTCTCGTAAAAATAAGAACCCCACTGGGAAGTAAAACTTTCCTCCGTCCTGTTCCCATCTGTACTATATCTGTAAACGCAATAAGTATCAGGTAAAAGCGGAGAAGACATTTCAATCAGGTCATAGTATTTCAAGAAGTCTGGTGTGACGGGGAATGAGTATTCGTCTCTATGATTGAGTATTCTAAATGTCAGAAAATCAAAAGGAGCAGCCAACGGGGTGTCCAAATCCATAAATGGAACAAGTTGCACCATCTTCAACTTAAACTTAGCCTCTTCAGGCAGTTCTTCCGGTTTGGGAGTGACAGGAGGAATGTCATTTATGATTTTAAGAAGCTCATAAGCTATATTCGAGCCGTCAGCCGGTGGATTGGCAAATGTCGTTTTACGTACTTCCAACTCATATTCATGTCCGCGTACATAATCAAATCCCTGAATGCCGCCAAAGGCAAGATGGGAATATTCCAAATCACCATCTTCTTTCACAAGCATACACTCTACAGGAACTTCACTTCCCCATGGCATATACGTACCTGTTTCGGCAGACACATACATTTTTATTGTTTCCACTCTGTCTGTAAGTTCGTCTTCATCGCAACTCACCAAAAAGACGATGCTTGTCAGTGCCAATAAAACCGTTTTAATACATTTAGTCATCATCGTTTATCTATTAAAAGTCTTTGAAATCTGTTCACCCACACGTCTGAGAGCTCCCTTAATATCAGCATTTGCGCTGAATCCAAGCGTAGTATAAGCACCTTGACAGGAAACTAAAGGGCGGTCTGTATTGAAATCTATAAAATTGACTGTGACCACAGTTTCTTCTTGCCGGGCAGAGACCCCGAATTTGGCTATCAATAAAGCAGATTGTTCCTCCTGCGTCAAATCACCCATACGATACTGGCTCACCATAGTCAGGCCCGATTGTCCCACTGCATCGTACAATTGAATTTGATACTGCACGAGTTCGGGCGGCATCCTGTACGTGTCATTATCAATGACTGTAACATATTTGTATTTTGTCAAATCGGTATCTTGTGAAATCACCGATTTAGAAACCGTACAGCTTGCCAAAACCATTGACAAGAACATACTGAATAGAAAAATATACTTTTTCATCATTTATCATACGCAAGTTAATAAGCTATTAAAACAATTACAAAAATAGCGATAATATTCAGACTTCAATTCAATTACCACTATTTTTAACTTATAACTCACAACCTTGATATTTCTAAGGATTTGCCTCTCTTGTATTTGGAAAAGTGTTACAGTAGTAAACTGGTGTGAATAAGGGATGCTTGATTCATCTTAAATAATACAAAAACACCCAACTTTACATTTTTGGGTGTAAAATTGGGTGTTTGTTTTGCAATTTACTGATTTTCAGCGTTTATTGCGGAGAGGGAGGGATTCGAACCCCCGGAACGTCTCCGTTCAACGGTTTTCAAGACCGCCGCAATCGACCACTCTGCCACCTCTCCAGTCCTTGCAAAACACTGGTGTGTTTCGTTTGGGATTGCAAAGGTAGATATTTTTTTTTATTCTGCAACTTTTATTTGCTAAAAACGACTCGTTTTTTATTTTTTTTCAAATGAGTGGAAAATAATCGTGATGCTGTTCGTAATTAATTTTTTTTGGAATAACACCCATAGGGTGTTAATTATTGTTATCTAATTTGGCGTTTTATGTTTTTATTTATAACTAATATGTTATAAATTCTAGAAAATTTTAATTTTAATGTGAGCGGCAATGTGCGTTTAATATGCCTAAAATGGCATTTTTAAAATTTTTGAAAAAAGATGTAGAGATAATTTGTACGGCAATTTGCTTTTTCTAAAATGAGAAGATAATTTTGTTGTAGATAAAACTGAAGAATTTATTTGTCCGGCATTCTTTACAGGACTGATGCTTCTTACCAGCCATCTGATGTGTCTGAACTATATAGCCTATGTTTTTTGCCTGTTAAAGTTTTGCATTACATTTGAGCCGGCCTCGTAAACCGTTGTCGTTTATACTCTAGCTCCTGGCCTGCTTACGGTGTGTTCCTATTGATAAATAATTTCTTTTCCTAGCCCTGTGCTGGTTGCTTAACGGCAGCAAACGTCTCCTGTGTAGCAATATGTTTTCTAGTCTATTAGTTAACTAATTGATACATGTGAATATATACTATACTTAAAACTGTTTCGGTTACAATTTAAAAAGAAACTATTATGGAAAAAAATAATTTTGGAGCTGAAATAATTGGACTTGAGCCGTCTCTAATGAGGTATGCTTACAGCCTTACATTTAATATAGATGATACTAAAGATCTTGTACAGGAGACTTTTTTTAAGGCGCTTAACAATAAGGATAAATTTGATGAGGCAACCAATATAAAGGCGTTGTTGTACACAATAATGAGGAATACCTTTATAAATGATTATCGTAGAAGGATAAAAAAACAGGCTATTTTCAGTGAGGATGTTCATGAATATGTGTTGAACAACAGGCCGGCAGATACATCTCCGGAAAGTGATTACAACTATAGGGAGCTTACCGTTATGGTAAATTCTCTTCAACCTGAGTTCAGAATTCCGTTCCAGATGCACGAAAGCGGGTTTAAGTATCAGGAGATTGCAGATGAGCTTGGCTTGCATTTGGGCACAGTAAAGAGCCGAATACATTTTTCAAGACAGAAACTTATGGCAAAAATGAAAATGTAAAATGACTAATGGGTGACTGTGTACAACGGCCATCCTTTTTTAATTTATGGGGTAAAGAGAGGGGTGCCAACGCCAAAGCTATAACGTAAGGTTATTATATTCAAATAAATCCCTTCCCTCGGGCCATTTTTTTACCTTATTTAGTGCACGCTTAATATTAGAATTTATCTCCAAATAAAATTTAGGGCCTTTCCAAGAGGAGGTGTTGGTTACAAATACCCAGATATAGCCGTTTGATTCCTTCTTTATCAGCGCATTGGTGCCGCTCATGTTACCGCTTCTGAACCACTCCTTTTTTGAAACTTTAGACCAACCAATGGGAATAAGGTTCTTCTGCGGCAATGTCATCTCCTCTATAGATTCAGAGGACAATATGTCGGGACGATAATCAACATTATCTATTGCTGCCACCAATTTTAGAAGTTCTGCCGGAGAGGCAACCCAAGCTCCGGCGCCAAGCAGAGCCTTTACATCATTACCGCCATTAGCCTTTTCCACCCAGTCTTCGGATCCGTCATAAGCCTCAATGAAATCCGAACCTCCTCCATCATAGTAATAGACCTCGTGCTCATCCCTGTCTTCAGGAAAATTTTCGGCAATATGAATGTCGTATATTCCAAGCGGCTCAAGTATGTGGAGTTTAATGTAATCTTCGTACCTGCTTCCCGACAATTTTTCTATTACCGAACTTAAAATAAGGTATCCAAGGTTGGAGTATCGCGATGAGGTACCAGGTGTCCAGCGTAACCCTACTCGCGTGGCATATTCAACATAGTCCCGGGTGGAGAGCGGAAGTTCCTTTTTAAGATAATTGGCAACAGACTTGGCATTGAACATAGGATCTCCATGCGGGGAACGGAAGCCGCCCCTGTGACGTAACAGGTCGTCTATTGTTATCATCTCCAACTTTTTATCTTTGTAATTGAGGTAGATGCTGTCGTTAAGAATACCGGTTGGGCCAAATACTTTGTCGGTGAGCTGTAATTTTCCCTCCTCCTTTAACTTCATAATTCCTGTAGCGGTTATGAGTTTTGAACCAGAAGCTATTCTAAATATGTTTTTTACCGTACAGGCTGTACTGTCCTCATCGTTGATGTAACCATACCCCTTGGCATACAGTAATTTGTCATCTTTCATTACGGCAAACGATGCCCCCTTCATTGCGTTTGCCCGCATAAATCTTTCTATGGCTCTGTCTAATTTTTCGCACCCCTCAAAATCGCTCATTTCATTTGTAAGGATATGGTTTAAGGCAACCTTAACCTCTATGGTATCTTTAATGCTTTGCCTCTCAACTTTGTTCCTGTTATTGACAGTAGATGCCAAACCGCAAAAAAACAGCGTAAAAAATAGTATTGTGAAAAATGTGAAAACAACAATCAGCCGTTTATATACCCGTTCCTTGCCAAAACGCATTACATAACAGATAAAAAGTCTTATCTGCTTCCAGATATATTGTAACGGGCTACGTTTCATATAAGACTATGCATTTTTCATCACCTCAATAATAGACGGATATGTCTTATGCAGATACGGCTCCAGCTCTTGCGGCTTTACCCATATACACTTGGTTATGTTCTCCTCTGTCTGCGGTACGGGTGCCTCGTGAGACTTGCAACGCATTTTATACCAATATGTATGCTTTAACATAAACAGACCTCTAAGCATGTATGTGTGGTTGGTTATGCAGATAAGCTCTCTAAGTTCAAGGTTATGCAAACCGCACTCCTCGCCAACCTCTCTTAAAGCAGAGTTACGTATATCCTCGCCGGGCTCCTGTTTTCCTTTTGGAAGATCCCAATATCCGTTTCTGTAGATAAGAAGATATTCACCGTTCTCATTTTCCACAAGCCCCCCCCCGGCATTTATCTGAACAAACTCGGAACAGATGTTTTTATAGACAGATTGCTCCATTCCGGCTCCGGTTGGGATATACAGTGACTTTATATTAGTGTTGTCCCTCATAAAGAGAGGCAACTCTTTTATGTCTGAACTGTTATTGTAGGAGTAAATAATATTGTTTGGATCTTTTAACGGAATCTCCATATCATCGCAAACAATAAGTTTTCTTGTGTCAAAATATATTGTGAACATTTTAGTTTTTGCTATCTTTGCTACAAAGATAGAGTGTATTATGGAATCTATAGAAAAAATTATTGCAAAAGAGCTTTTAAACGAAAAAGCTGTTAAGCTAAGTGTCGATAAACCATTTACTTGGGCATCGGGCTGGAAATCTCCTATTTATTGTGACAATAGAATTCTTCTCTCTTTTCCAAGAGTAAGACGCATCATAACCGAATCATTTGTTGAGATTATTAACCAATATTTTAAAGATGCGGAGATTATAGCCGGTGTTGCTACAGGAGCAATTGCATATGGAGCCCTTGTTGCAGAGGCTTTGGGGAAGCCGTTCATCTATGTGCGTCCAAAACCAAAAGATCATGGTACAGGTGCCCAGATAGAGGGTGTGTTGCCAAAAGGTGCAAAAGTAGTAGTTGTTGAGGATCTTATTTCAACAGGAGGAAGTAGTCTTTCTGCGGTAGATGCCCTTATGAAAAACGGTGCAGTTGTAATGGGTATGGTTGCAATATTTACCTACAACTTTATTAAGGCACGCAGAGCTTTTGAATATGCAAATGTTGAGCTTCATACGCTTAGTTATTATGATGCTTTACTTGCACAGGCTGTTGAGGATAAGTATATTAAGCCGGAAGATGTGGCTGTCCTTAAGGAGTGGAGACTTAATCCCGAAATCTGGGGCAAATAATTTAGAAAAAGGTTAATGAGTTTTACAGAGATAAAAGGTAAGGCGGTCATGTTAGACCAGCCTGCTATGTTGTTGTTCAATGCCTTTTCTGATCTTCGCAATTTTGCAATGGCTATTCCTCCCGATAAAAAAGAGGGACTTACCATTACAGCAGACAGCATTGAGGGGACAGTAAACGGAATGAATGTAGGTGTTAAGATTGCAAACAAGGTTCCGTTCAGCTCTATCTCCTTTGAACCTTACGGACAGCTCCCTTTTGAGTGTGCATTTACAATTTATCTTAAGGATATTGCTCCTCAAAAGACAGAGTTTCAGATAGTCCTTAATGCAGAACTTAACTATATGGTAAAGTTGATGATAGGGGGCAAGTTGCAGGGGGTGGTAGACACAATTACAGATCAGATTGCTGCTGCGTTCTCTGGTAAGGCGCCAAGCAGGGAGGAGATTGAGCGCATGATGAAAGAGCGTGGCGGAAGTATGTTCAGTTAGGCGTTTGCGTTAGCTTTAGCTTTTGCGTTGGCTGTTTTGAAGTAAAGAAAGTAAAGAGAGGGTAGAGAGGGGAAAGAGAGTTAAGAGGGGAGTAGTAGAAAGTAATGAGTGAGTGGATAGGATAAAGGTGGTATAATGAATGATTTGCCAAAAGAATTTATAGAGATCGTTAATGATGCATTTGGAAGCACTGTAGCGTCTGAATTATGCAGTACTTTGTTGTCTGCAGAACAGTCTGTGGCTATAAGGTTCAACCCATTCAAATCTCCTTTACAAGATGGTGATAGAGTTATTGAGACCGTCCTTAATGAATTAGGCTGTGGCCTTGATATTTGTGACAGGCCTAAAAAAGTTCCATGGTGCAGTAGTGGTGTTTATCTAACTAAGAGACCGTTATTTATTTTTGACCCGCTGTTTCATGCAGGGGCGTACTACGTTCAAGACCCCTCTGCAATGTATATGGAGATGGCTCTTAAAGTTGCAGGATATCCAACTTGTGAGTCGTTGGAAAATCTAAAAGTATTGGATCTGTGTGCTGCTCCGGGTGGGAAAAGTACGCATCTGCTCTCTTTGCTGCCATCGAACTCACTGTTGGTCTCCAATGAGGTGATTAGTTCAAGGGCAACAGTTCTTGCAGAGAACATAGCAAAATGGGGATGCGACAATGTTGCTGTCACAAATTCAGATCCTTTAGATTTCTCAAAGCTTGAGGAGTGGTTTGACATTATAGTAGCGGATACACCATGCTCAGGTGAAGGGATGTTCCGCAAAGATCCTAATGCTGTAAAAGAGTGGAGCCTTGCAAATGTAAAATTATGTAGTGAACGCCAGCAGCGTATCTTGTCCGATGTATGGCCTGCTTTGGCCCCCGGTGGTGTGCTAATCTACTCTACTTGTACATTCAACCTATATGAAAATGATGGAATCATAGAGTTTTTGGGTGAAAATTTTGGGGCGGAGGTTATCCCTCTCTCATCTTTGGTTAAGGATTTTCCGCAACTGTATATTACAAGAGCGTGTGGTTGCCAGTTTATACCGGGAAGAGTAGATGGTGAGGGGCAATATATAGCCGTAGTAAGGAAACCGGCAGAATCATCATGCCGCGGATTGGGTAGAGTGCCACTTTTGCACAAGGAGAGGAGAGGAGGTGGTTTAAATAATAAGGGCAAATTTACAGTTCCTCCATTCTTAAAATACTTTATAGATGAGGATTATGAATTGTATTTAAAAAATGATCTCATTAAAGCCGTTCCAAGGTCTCATATCGCATCCCTAAGCAGATTAGAGAGGTCGTTAAAGGTTATTATGTCGGGAAGAGCGGTTGCAAATACATTAGGTGCACCGGCAGCAGATTTGGCGTTGTCTGCCAATATCTCCAAAATAGATATTCCTAAAGTAGAACTTTCTAAGGAAGAGGCTATTAAATTTCTGCAAAGGGAGCCGCTTATATTTAATAGCAGTCCTAAAGGGTACCTTCTGCTTACCTATACGGGGCTTGGGCTTGGCTTTGTCAAGAATCTTGGTAACAGGAGTAACAGCCTTTTGCCAATGAACAGACGTATCTTAAAAAGGCTTTAGCATTAGCCTTGGCTTTAGCCTTTATAGTGTATTGTTTAAAGTTCGTTAATTAGTTGCGTAGTTTTAAATAAATTTATTTTTCATATTTACTCTATACACTCTTAACTATAAACTCAATTAAGGCCAATGCTAACGCTAATGCCAAAGTAAATAAAAAAGGATGGCCTAAACCATCCTTTTTTATTTAGCTTTATAACTTATCCAAAAATTATATAAAACATATTACCATTTTATATGATTTTTAATTAGGAGCCAAAGTTATCGTACATAACATTCTCCGCAGGAACGCCCAAATTATCCAACATCTTAACAACAGATGAGGTCATCATAGGAGGACCGCACAAGTAGTATTCAATATCCTCCGGAGCCTCGTGGTCCTTAAGGTAGTTGTCATACAATACCTGATGTATGAATCCTGTAGGACCATCCCAATTGTCCCCAGGCTGAGGATCTGACAATGCAATGTGGAATGTGAAGTTAGGGAACTCACGTGCAATCTCTTCAAAGTCTGCCTCATAGAAGATCTCCTTACGGCTTCTTGCACCATACCAGAAGCTAACCTTGCGGGTTGTCTTAAGTGTCTTGAACAGATGGAAGATGTGTGAACGCATAGGAGCCATACCTGCACCACCTCCAACAAAGACAATCTCGTTATTAGTATCTTTAAGGAAGAACTCTCCATAAGGACCGGATATTGTAACCTTGTCGCCAGGTTTCCTTGAGAAAATATATGATGAGCTGATACCAGGGTTAACAGCTTTGAAACCACCTGTAGCTCTGTCAAACGGAGGGGTTGCAATACGTATGTTAAGCATAATTATATTGCCCTCTGCAGGATGGTTGGCCATTGAGTATGCTCTGAAAGTTGGTGTAGGGTTAACCATTTTAAGGTCGAACATCTTCATCTTCTCCCAGTCCTCTCTGTATTCAGGCTCAACATCTATATTCTTGTAATCAACCTCGCAGGCTGGAATATCTATCTGGATATATCCGCCTGAACGGAATTTAAGGTTCTCGCCCTCAGGAAGTTTTACAACAAACTCTTTAATGAATGTTGCAACGTTATGATTGCTTACAACCTCGCACTCCCACTTCTTAATACCAAGGATCTCCTCAGGTACAGCTATCTTAAGGTTGTCTTTAACCTTTACCTGACAACCAAGACGCCAATTATTCTGAATCTGTTTTCTTGAGAAGAAACCTACCTCTGTAGGAAGAATCTCCCCACCACCGCTAAGAACACGGCATTTGCACATACCGCAGGTTCCACCGCCACCGCAGGCAGACGGAAGGAATATCTTCTGGCTTGCAAGTGTTGCCAACAAAGATGAGCCGGTTTCAACATCCAAAACCTTGTCACCATTATTAATATCTATTTTAACATTACCGCTTGGGGTAAGCTTAGCCTTTGCCCAAAGCAGAAGGCCAACTAAGATTAGGGTAAGCGCTAAAAAAGCTACTACCGAAATAATTATCAATTTAACCATATCCTAACTTTTTTAGCAATTACAATGTTATACCCATAAAACTCATAAATGCCATTCCCATAAGACCGGTAACAATAAATGTGATACCAAGGCCTTTTAGAGGGGCAGGTACATTTGAGTATTTTAATTTTTCTCTAATGGCTGCAAGTGCAACAATCGCCAACAGCCAGCCTATGCCGGAACCAAGTCCGAACACAGTAGCCTCTGCAAGGCTTGAGTAACCCCTCTCCTGCATGAAAAGTGATGCTCCAAGAATAGCGCAGTTAACTGCAATCAAAGGAAGGAAAATACCAAGCTGTGCATATAGCGATGGAGAGAACTTCTCAACAGCCATCTCAACTATCTGAGTTATGCTGGCTATAACAGCTATAAAGATGATAAAGCTAAGGAAGCTGAGGTCCACATCCTTAAACTCTTCTCCCATCCAAGATAGAGAACCTGCAGAAAGCACGTATGTGTTAAGCAGATAATTTATAGGAAGAGTAACGCCTAAAACGAATACTACGGCAATACCCAATCCCATAGCTGTCTTAACATTTTTTGATACTGCCAAGAATGAACACATTCCCAAAAAGAAGGCAAATATCATATTGTCCACAAAAATGGACTTTACAAACAAACTGATTAAATCTTGCATAATGGTATCCGTTTAATTATTTCTCCTGTAAGTTTTTCTGAATACTTCTCTGTACCCAAATGATACATCCAACCAAAATCAAGGCCATTGGAGGCATAATGAACAGACCGTTGTTCATGTACCATCCGCCATTTACAGCGTACCAGCTTTCCGGAATGATCTGTACCCCAAATAATGTCCCTGAGCCTATCAACTCACGGAAGAATGCAATAACAATAAGTACCAATCCGTAGCCAAGGCCATTTGCCAAGCCATCAACAAAAGATGGAATAGGCTTGTTACCAAGAGCAAAAGCCTCAATTCTACCCATAATGATACAGTTGGTAATGATAAGACCAACGAACACAGAGAGCTGCTTGCTTACATCATATGCAAAAGCTTTAAGGAACTGGTCTATAAGAATAACGAACAGAGCAACTACAACCAACTGAACTATAATTCTAATTCGGTTTGGAATAGTATTTCTTATCATTGAAACAAGCATGCTTGAAAACCCTGTGACAAGCATAACAGATATTGCCATTACGCAGGCAGGTTCCATTTTTGCGGTTACCGCAAGAGAGGAACATATACCCAATACCAATACGGTTACCGGGTTACCATTAAATATAGGATTTAAAAATATCTTCTTATCCATTGTCTTTCCTATTTAGTAGAGTTTTCTTCCTGTTCAACAACCTCTTCTGTATTCTCATCTGCCAAATCGTTTGCTACAACAGGAACGTTGCTTTTCATAAGATATGGTGTATAGTGTCCCAACCACATCCTGATTGTTGCATCAAGAGATTTACTGGTTATTGTACCACCTGAGATAGCATCAACCTCATGCATATTGCCCGGAGTAGCACCACCCTTAACAATATTCACAGAGGTAAACTCACCGTTTTCAAAAATCTGTTTGCCAACAAACTGGCCGCTGAATTTTGGAGTGGCAATCTCCGCTCCAAGTCCCGGGGTCTCACTTTTATGATCGAATATGGCTCCCGACAATGTATTGTTGTCGTCGCTTACTGCAAGATAACCCCAAATTGCTCCCCAAAGACCGGCTCCGTAACAAGAGAGAATCTTTACAACTTTTCCATCGGGCATGGTGCAGATGAAAACAGGAAGCTGTAACTTCTGCAGATCTGCATCTGCACCGGTTGAAGCAATCTTTTTCATAAGGTCGTACTGAGTTTTAAGATCAACTGTAAAAGCATCCCCTTCAACCCTGTCTCCGTTATAATTTACAATGTATGAGTCTGTTATATATTTGTTGAACTCACCCTTTATGTACGCAAGTTTGTTCGGTGCAGAACCGCTCTCTTGAGCAAGTCCTACAGATGAGAGGATACTCAACTGCTTTTCACCGTCTATGTTAAGTTGCTGTTTATCCTTAAGACTTTGTGAAACAAAAGCCAAAACAGCAGCAACAACAATTACCAATACAGCTGCGTATATTATTGTGTATGAATTTTTATTTGTATTCATTTCTGTTACTCTTAATTTGTTTTAGCTCTTTTTAGTCTTCTCTTTATATTACCCTCAATTACATAGTAATCGATTAGAGGTGCAAATGTATTGAGAAGCAGGATGGCAAGCATCATTCCCTCCGGATAGCCTGGGTTGAACAATCTTATTATAACTGCCATTGCTCCAACAAGGAAACCGTAGATCCACTTGCCTTTCTCTGTCTGTGCAGATGTAACAGGATCTGTTGCCATGAAAACTGCTCCAAATGCAAATCCACCCATTACAAGGTGATAATAAGCAGGAACTGAAGCTGCAGTGCCGGGCTCTGCAAAAGCATTTGCCAAGAATCCAACTGCAAGGCATCCAACAACGCTGGAAACCATTATCTTCCAGCTTGCTACTCCTGTAAAGATGAGGATAGCGGCACCAATAAGGATAGCCACTGTAGATGTTTCACCAATTGAACCAGGGATGAAACCGTAGAACATATCCATGAATCCTGTAGAGCCAAGACCCTCAACACCGTTTGATATAAGTGAAAGAGGTGTTGCTCCCGAAAAACCGTCTACAACAGGCTGAGTCTTTGCTGTTAGACCGTTAATCCAGATTGTATCTCCGGAAATCGTAGATGGGTAAGCAAAGAATACAAAGGCACGTGCAATAAGTGCAGGGTTCCATATATTCATACCTGTACCGCCAAATACCTCTTTGCCAATGATAACTGCAAATGCAACTGCAATGGCAAGAATCCATAAAGGAATGTCTACAGGCATTATAAGAGGAATAATCATACCGGATACAAGGTATCCCTCATTAACCTCGTGACCTCTTAACTGTGCAGAGATAAACTCAATACCCAATCCAACTACATACGAAACTATAATAAGAGGTAAAACCTTTAGGAATCCAAACCAGAATTTACCCCAAAATGTCATATCCAAACCAAAAGCAAGCGAGTGCTGGTGTCCAACATTCCACATACCGAACAACATGGCAGGTATAAGTGCAAAGACAACAACAGACATGACCCTTTTGAGGTCTACGCAGTCTCTAACCTGTGCACCCTTTGTCGTAACTGTATTTGGAACAAATAAGAAGGTTTCAAAGGCATCAAATGTAGAGTGCAGGAAACCTAATTTGCCACCTTTGCTAAAGGTTGGCTTCATTTTGTTAACAAGTTTTAATAATCCTTTCATACTCTATATTACTATGCCATTTCTTTAATCATAATATCAATACCCTTTGCAACTATCTGCTGTACATCTATTTTAGAAGGACATACATATTCGCAGAGCGCAAGATCTTCCGGAACAACCTCATATATCCCAAGCTGCTCCATCTTGTCTATATCCTCTGCAAGTATGGCCTTTAACAGATATACAGGATAGATATCCATAGGAAGTACCTTTTCGTACAGACCTGTAACAACAAAAGCCCTGTGGCCGCCGTTGAGATTTGAGTCTGCATCATACTTTTTACCGGGTGTAAGCCAAGAGAAGTATGAGTGAGAGAAGCTGAACTTCTTAGGTCTGAAGATTTTGGCCCAACCAAGACACTCGTAGTAATCTCCCTCTGAGATTAGGGTTATCTGCGAGTCATAGAAACCAAGATAGCCGTTGTGACCTACATTCTCTCCGCTAAGTACGTTTCCGCTAATGTATCTTATGTCGCAAGGTTGTCCGTAAAGTTCCTCTTTGGCAGGACCTGCCATAAAGTCTATTTCCTTTATAGCCATACCGGGAACGGTTTTTATGTACGCATTCTTTGATGCCCTGTTTCCTGTGACTGCAACAAGCCTGCTTACATCATAAACCCCTTTTGAGAAAAGTTTGCCTATTGCAGCAAGTGCAACTGCATCAACGGTCCATACAACATCTCCCTTTGAAACAGGATCTATGTGGTGAATCTGTACACCAACATTACCTGCGGGGTGCGGACCATCGAATGTTGCAAATTCTACATTCTTAAGTTTGTAGAAAGGAGATGATTCATAACCCTTGGCTTTGAGACCTACATGTACCTTACCCTTTGTAAGTTTTGAAAGGGCATCTACGGCAACCTGCATGAAAGCAACCTCATCCTTAAGGATGAAATCGTAATCCGGCGCTAACGGTGCTGAATCAAAAGCAGAGATGAAAATTGCTTTAGGTTCGTTTACAGGGTTTGCAATAATACCGTATGGTCTTTGTTTTACAGATGCCCATAACCCGCTCTCAAGAAGTAGTTTGGAAATCTCCTCTTTCGATGCCTTGTTTACATCTGTTTTATTGAATTGCAGATAATCGGTATCTTTATCTGCCTGTACCAGAATCTGAAGAAGTTTACGCTTTTCGCCGCGTACAACCTCCTTTACAGTTCCGCTGCATGGAGAAGTAAAGCATACTTCCGGATGGTATTTGTCTATAAATAACACACTACCGGCTTTAACAGCGTCACCCTCCCTTATCATAAGTTTGGGAGTTACGCCTTTAAAATCGGTTGGCTTCACAGCAACAACGTCCGGAATAATACTTTTTTCTACATTTAGCTCGGCCATTCCTTTTAGCGGAATATCCAAGCCTCTGTGTAATCGAATATGTTTTAGCATTATTTCAGAAATTTTGCGCAAATATAAACATTTTATATTGTTATAACGCATATTTTATACCTACTTATAATATAAGAGGATTTGACAAAAGTCAGCTTTAGCCTTCTTTACTCTCCATACTTTCTCTACCCTCTTTACCATTAAAAAAAAGCCAACGCTAACGCTAAAGCCAATGCTAATGTTAACGCCAATGCCAATTAAGCAAAGCATTAAATTTTGTTTTGAATTATACCTTTTGAGCAGTAGCTTTGCACCGTTATGGAACAGGATTACAGTAAGATTTTTGAGGGCCTTAATCCGGCTCAGAACGAAGCAGTTAGAAATATATATGGGCCATCGCTCATAATTGCCGGCGCGGGAAGTGGAAAAACAAGGGTGCTTACCTGTCGTATTGCTAATATGCTGGCATGCGGAGAGGATCCGTCATCCATATTGGCTCTCACCTTTACCAATAAGGCTGCAAAGGAGATGAGGGAGAGAATAACAGGTATGGTAGGCTATAAGATGGCGCGTAAACTTACAATGGGCACTTTTCACTCTGTATTCAGACAGTTCCTATGTGAGGAGGCTGAACTTTTGGGCTATCCAAAAACCTTTACCATATATGATACATCTGATTCGCGAGGGGTAATAAAGCAGTGTCTTAAAGAGTTGCAATTAGATGAAAAGGTGTACAAACCTGCAGAGGTATATTCGCGTATCTCCATGGCAAAGAATAATTTGGTTACAGCTTCTGCATACAAGAAAAATGCAACTCTTATTCAAAATGATACCATAGCAAAAAAACCGCTGCTATGGCAGATATATGAAAAATATGAGCAAAAATGCAAGGTGGCCGGTGCAATGGATTTTGACGACCTGCTGCTTAACACAAATATCCTGTTCAGAGATTTTCCGCAAGCATTGGACAGAATAAGAGAACGTTTTAAGTTCATATTGGTAGACGAGTATCAGGATACCAACTTTTCGCAGTATCTTATAATTAAAAAATTAGCTCAGTCTCACGGTAATATATCTGTTGTAGGGGATGACGCGCAGAGCATTTACAGCTTCCGTGGTGCAAGGATAGAGAACATCCTTAACTTCAAAAAGGATTATCCTCAGGCAAAGGAGTTTAGGTTAGAGCAGAACTATCGCTCAACCCAGACAATTGTGAATGCAGCGAACACCCTTATCGGGAAGAATAAAATGCAACTTAAGAAAAAATGTTTTTCCGAGCAGGAGATAGGGGAGAAGATAGAACTTATTAGTGCGTTTACAGAGCAGGAGGAGGGGCTTTTGGTTGCTTCGTCTATTGTTGGCAAGGTGAATGAGACAAAGGAACCGTATAGCAGTTTTGCCGTTCTGTACAGAACCAATGCGCAGTCTCGTGTTATTGAGGAATCGCTTAGAAGAAAAAATATCCCGTACAGAATATATTCGGGAAAATCTTTTTACGAGAGAGCGGAGGTAAAGTTGTTTCTCTCTTACCTTAAATTGGTTGCAAATGAGAGAGATGACGAGTCTTTCCTAAGGATAATAAATGTGCCGGCAAGGGGATTGGGAGATGTGTCATTGCAGAAATTGAGTAATGCTGCAACAGACAAAAGGGTCTCTTTGAGCGAAGCAGTAAAGCTGCCAAATTTGGAGGAGTACGGCCTTAGAAGTGCGGTAGTTGAGAAGTTCAGGAAGTTTGTGCAGGCCATAGAGTCTGTAAGGGAGGCTTTCTGGAGCGATGATGCCTACCATATGGCACTAAGGGTTAACGGACAGTTTGGCATAATAGAGGCATTCAAACAGGAGAATACAATTGAGTCGCTGAGCCGTGTAGAAAACCTTGAGGAGCTGCTTAATTCAATTAAACAATATGTTGAGGATAAGGAGGTTGAGTATGCAGACGAGAATCAGGAGGCAATGGAGAACGGCGAGGCTGTACCGCTTATTACGTTAGATGAATATCTTGCCAATGTCACATTGCTTGCCGATGTGGATATAAAGGATGAAGAGGGTGACAGCAACAAGGTCTCGTTGATGACTGTTCACTCATCTAAGGGTTTGGAATTTCCGTACGTTTATGTTATTGGAATGGAGGAAAACCTGTTTCCGTCGCGCAGTAGCGATTTTATTTCGGAACAGGACTTGGAGGAGGAGAGGCGTCTCTTTTATGTTGCAATTACCCGTGCCGGTAAGGCTGTAAAGCTCTCTTTTGCTCATTCTCGAATGAAGTGGGGGCAACATGTAAGCAACAAGCCGAGCCGTTTTATAAAGGAGATAGATAAAAGGTATATACTCAATCCGTTAGACAGTGATAATGATGAGCAGGAGAGCCTTTTTAAACATTTTTCCGCTTCCCGACAAAGCTGCGATTATCAGCGCAGAGGTCCAAACTTGCGGCCGGTTGGCTCATTGCCGCAACAGAGAGGAGCTGTAGTACGCCCACTTGCCTCTTCTACTGCAGAACGAGTTACCTCTGATTTTACCACAGATATATCTGCTGATTTGAGAGCCGGTATGAAAATTGAACATGAAAGGTTTGGCTTTGGCAGAATTGTCTCTTTAGATGGAATTGGCAGTAGCAGCAAGGCGGTTGTTGAGTTTGATGATGGTAGTAGGAAGACATTGATGCTTAAATATGCTAAAATTAGGGTTGTTGATAGATGATTTGTAAAAGAAAAATAAGTTTTGGCACGGTGTTTGTTGTTGTCTTAATGAAGTTTTTCATAGTTTAAGTTTAGGTTAAGTAGCGAGGTCATGGGCGTTCTGCCGTGACCTCGCGAATTTTTTATAGAAATGTTTGCATATTAAGAAATTTGTGTACATTTGCAGCGAAGTTTTTCATAGTTTAAGTTTAGGTTAAGTAGCGAGGCCATTGGTGTTCTGCCATGACCTCGCGAATTGTATATATACATACATCTTTGATTATAATGTGTATCTTTTTCTAATAACTCTCTCTACTCTCTATGCTATAAATAGCCAATGCCAAAGCTTATCTAAATAATTAGAAAAACAGTTTCTCTCTCCGTGTCACTCAACTGCTGCTGCCTTCAATCAGCTT
>UQWT01000040.1 GCA_900544815.1 uncultured Bacteroidales bacterium
GCAAACTGCCCCCTCGTTTTTCATTTCAGAGCCGTCTCAACTCACTGTCAAAAGTAACGAGGTGTTTTTCATTGGGGTTTCTTTGCTCCTTTCTTTGTCCGCCTGATGCTCACGAAAGAAAGGAGCGGTCGGCAGATTTGCCGACCGCTTTACTCTGTCTGTTCTTCTTGAACCGTTATCCGTCCCGTCCTTATTTCGGGGTGAGTGGAGAAAGCCCAATTCACCTTCTCATCGGGCAGGGTGCTGTGAATGTTTCCACCCATTACCAATCCGCTATTCTGAATGACCTTTTGCCGTGCGTCCTCCCTGCTTTCGGCAACTACCTCAAACACTCCCTCGAAAATGTACTGCGTCCGTATTCTGTAAACTCTCTTCTTCATATTCTCAAAACTCAGCCTTTAATAATCTGTGTTCCTTCGGCTCTCCATTGGATAACCTGCGGTGGGTAAGCCAAAAATGATGTGTGCCGTAACCATAGGCAAAGAACTTGTCAAGTTCCATTTCTTCGGCTATCTGCTTGACGGCTGCCCTCAGTTCCTCTTCATTGGCGGATAAGGTAATGGCATTGATTACCCTTACAAGGATATGAGGTATCTCGTCCGCCCAATTACATACGATGCTTTCTATTTCTGCTTTCATATCTGTGATATTTTGGTGATTGTTGCTTATGCTGTCGCTCTCATTCTCATTCTCTGTCTTATCAATTTGCGGTTGGCATTAACAAGGCTCACGATTTGGTCGTGATATTCCGTATTCTTATTGCACACGCCACGACTTTGCACCACTTTAAGCGTGTCCAGATTGACTTCAATCGTTTCTATCCGTCTGCCCTCAATGGTTGCCGAAAGTATCAGCGAGTTTTCTTTGAGGTAGTACTCGTTGGAGAATACGCAATGGTGCATTGCCGTTCCCTCCTCCAAATGCTCCTGCACACTCTCCAATACGTGGACTTGGATTGTACCGTCCGTGAAACGGATACCGAAGAACTTGGATTTAAGTTCTTGGAAACGTTCCTCGTCCTCCATTGCTTTTTTGCGTTTCTTCTCAATTTCCTCCTTTTCTCTCTGTTTACGAAGTTCGCTCTGTCTGCGGTCGTGTTCCCGATATAGGTCGGAGGGGCAAACATACTTCGGGCTGTGTATGTCCTTGCCCAATCTGCGGAGCATATCCACATAGTCGCACCATATAGAAATGTCCTCTATGTCATAGCCGTTGCGAGTGGTTACCTTATAGGACTGCCAACAAGTGTCAAATGTCCTTGAATTGTTGAGGAAGTATTTCAAATGCTCGGTTCTGCCTGCTTTCAGCAAGGTTTCCGCCCTGCTGTCGGACAATATAGAGGGAATAAGGATTGTCGGGGCTATGCCGTGAAAATCATCCTTAAATCCATTCCTGCGGAGTGTATCCGTAACCTTGAACTTTGGATATATCGGAGAATAGGCTGCATATCGGTAGGCTTCGTTATCATTGCGTATTGCCATTGGCGAACAGAAAGAAAAGGTGTCAATGTACCTGCCTAATGTTCGTTGAACGGCTATCACTGATTGCCGTCCTTGTGCGTTCCACCAATATTGACCGATTTCTATAACATAGGGCATTGCCTTGCAACCTTTCTCCATTTCCACAGAAAGAAGAAACATTCTCAATACTTGGTACTCTCCGCAAGCAGTAAGTATCGTAAAGTATTGCTTCTGCCTAATCTTGCGTTCAAAGGTTTCCTTGACCTGCAACCTTGCCCCGCAATGGGGGCAGGTGCAAGTGTCCGTAGGCTTCTCCATTGCCCAACTATGCCCACAATCCATACACGTTGTGCGACCTTTTGGCAGTCGGTAGGCGAAGTGGTCTATACACTCACGGAATGCCCATTTGCTCTGTGTCTTGGTTATCGGGCGAAGAAGCTTGCTCTCGGCAAGGACTGCCTTCTCAAACTTATTTCTTGGTTTCATAATCTGTCCTCCTTATTTTATTCGTTGCGAAATACGTAGCCGTCCTTATACCAAAAGTCCGTACAGAAAAGGTCATCGGCATATTTCCCAAAATCAAAGTATATCAACGCAAAATCGGGCAAGTCATTCTCCATTTTTGCAAGTTCTTCCGCAAAATCCTCCCTGCTTGCATAACTTCCGATATAGTCCGATTGGAAAGACTTCACAAGGCTGTAAGCGTCTTGGGTGAGTTGGGCGTTGTTGCCGTCCGCCCATACCCAAAAGGCTTCTTTTTCCGTGTTGTTCAATCTGTCCAATTCGTCCCGAAGTTCAAAGAAGTTTTCTTCCAAATGTCCTTCGTCTATCAGACAATCGGGGATTTCCTCCCACGCTTGGAACATATATTCGGGTTCTTCTTCGTCCTCGTGTATCTCGGAACAACGCTCCATAAAGCCGTCCAAATCGTAGAAGTCCGAAAGTTCCACCCATTCGCCCTGCAATGAGCCGTTGTTGTACTTGGCATAAGTGCCTACATAGATGCGTGCTTCGCTTAAATCCATTGTTTCCATTTTCCTTTCGTTGTTTAAGGAGTTAAAACTCGAATAGTGAAGGTTGGGCTATCTGCTGTTCCTCCTGCTTTTCCGCTTTGGGTTTCTTGGCGGTAAGTTTGCGGTATTCCTCCGCTTGGTATCGCTCGATAGCCTTTTTCCGTGCTTCCGCCTTTTCCTCCTCTGTGAGTTCGATAGTATGGTTTACCACGACTTGGCAGTTGATGGACTTGCCCACTTCGATGTTATCTTCATCGTAATAGTGGACAGCGAGGGAATATACCTCATCATCGGACAGACCTGCACACTCCATTCTTTGGACTTCCGTCAAGATGTAGGTAATGCACTCGTCTATGTTCTTACTCTCCTTGCGGAAATTCTCCGCAAAGAGTTCATCGTATGATGCTCTCGTTTCCAAATAGTTTTGGATAACGTCCTTGAAATGTTCTGTACCTTTCATTGTCTTATGTATTTAGATTGTTGCTAAAATGATTTCTTGGATATGTATGGGGTTGACCTCTGAAAAGAGATAGATGATAAACTCCTTTCTGTCTTGCCGATTGAGTTCCTTGTACAGTTCCCCAAAGGCTGATATGTTTCCGTTTAGGTAAACCGATACCATATACTCGAAGATGTTGTCCACTTCGTAGTATCTGCATTGCTGTGCGATTGTCTTGCTTCTTCTTTTCATATATCTGTCTGTTTAAGAAATGAGTAACCAAAGCGTTGCCCCGATGATGAGGGCATAAGTCAGAATGTATACTGCGATAGCCAAAACGATGGTGAGGAGCAACCGAAAGAGGAATTTTCCTGCACATATCCCTGCCAGCCAAAGCCAAACGCTTCCGCCCCAAAGGAGAGAGCCTGCGAGTGCAAGTGCCACCCAAATTGATATTCTGTATCTCAGTTTCATCTTGTCTGATTTTTTTGATTTTATGCGGATTCCAGAGGTGAGGGAGTTGAGTTTCCATTTTCTTTTTCCCTGCTTCTCGCATATCCGACATTTTTTTTATGCGTCTTTCCGTCGGGTCGGTCGTTTTCGTTTCAGTGGCGTAAAAAGGTAGGGCTTAGGACAAACAAGGTTTTATGGCGAGAATACTACCTGCAATGAAATGGAAGTGTGGAGATTGTCGTCTAAACGGCTTGCCGCACCGACCTTTTTTGTCCGTGGAAGCCCGGAACTACCTTTGCCGCTGACAACGAACAAGCGATCCCGACATGATACACAGGCATAAGTGGAGGATGTGCAGGGAGAGAAGTAGGGCGAAAACAAAAAAACGCAGTCTTCGGAGACAGCATTTAGCATAGGAACAGAATACATTGAAAACAAAAAAAAGCCACCCAAACGGGCGGCTCTACGAAAATAATTTGGAGAAAATTCTTTTTTTTCACGATATACTCTTATCTTTGCAACAGGTTATTCGAGTTATGCAAAGCGTTGTATATCATTGCAGAAGATAGGTCGCTAAATCATTACCTACTGCATTTCATAACTCATTAGGCTATTGAATGCCAATCAATTGAACCTAAATGATAGTTTTTTTCCCAAAAATCCAACATTTTACAACAATTCATTTTGGTAAAAAACGTTATCTTTGTCCGCAAATCATACATACAATACAATGAAAGCCATTTACACGATTTTTGCATTTATACTAACAATTATGGTTGTACAAGCACAGACTATAAGCAGAGAGCAAGCAATAGCGGATATTGATTCACTAATGTACACAATATCTGAAGTCCATCCTAATATGTTCGGTAACGTTGGTATGAGCACATTGTTTAAATCTGTTGCCAAGGTAAAAGAGGAGCTGCCGGATGTAGAGGTTTCACAAGATGAGGCTCTTAATACAGCTATAAAATTAATAAAGGTAGATTTGTAGACTTGTGTATTTGAAATAAGAGATTAAAAATAAGAGATCGGCAAAATGGTTTTGAGTACATTTACATTTCAACAAATAATTTGGTTAGACAGATGAAACATATTATAATAGACAGCATTAATTCACCTCTGTTCAAGGAGGTATATGATATAATAGATGGCAATTTCCCTCATACGGAAAAGAGAACTTACCATGACCATATCAATGCATTTAAAAAGTTCAAGAACTTTAACATAGAGGCTCTTGCAGATGATAACAATAAGATTACAGGAATGCTAACATGGTGGGAGTTTGATGATTGCATCTACGGCGAGCATCTTGCAATTGTAGACGGCTATAAGGGACAAGGCTACGGAAAGATTATGCAGGGAAGGATGCAGTCCATTGCAGATAGCTTTGAAAAGCCGTTTATTTTTGAGATTGAACCGCCATGCAGTTCGCCACAGGCTAAAAGACGTTTGGATTTTTACCTTCGCGGAGGATTTGTATTTAATGAGCATATAAAACATTTTCAGCCAACCTATAATGCGGGAGACACCCCTTTAGAGATGAATATCATGAGCTATCCTGTTGCAATTACCATAGAGGAGTACAACAAGTTCAAGAAGCAACAGACAGAGGTGATAGAGAGCATATTAAAGGATTCAGATTACAAAGCAGTACATAGTAACTTTAATGACAATAGGACTCTGTAAATATACTATATAACCTAACTTTGGCTGCATTTAAATAATTCTTGTTACCTTTGCCGGCCAAAGTAAACTGCGAACCTCGCGCAGAATGACAAACTTATTTGCCAATTATGCCCGGGTGCAGCGTTTATTATAGATTTACTAAAGAATAAGATGAGAGGCAACCTCTCAGATAATTGCACATCATCTATTGCCACAGACAAAAGGCCATAATGTTTGTAATATCAAACAAAGAGGTTGTATAACATTAGAATAATACAGATGATTGAAACATTTCAAGAGTTGGGACTTCCCCAATACCTGCTCAACGCCATAAAGGAACTTGGTTTCGAAAAGCCCACCCCTGTACAGGAGAGAATCATACCAACGCTGTTGGAAAACAAAGAGACGAATATTGTATGCCTTGCTCAGACAGGTACAGGAAAAACAGCAGCATTCGGGCTTCCAACCCTTGCATCATTAGACACCAATAATCCCAATATACAGGCACTCGTACTATCTCCTACAAGAGAGCTATGCAAGCAGATTACCGGAGATTTAAAAAACTATGCCCAATATAAAAAAGGATTTGCAATAGTTGATGTATATGGCGGGGCCGGCATAGAGATGCAGATAAAAGCACTGCAGAGAAATCCACAGATAGTTGTGGCAACACCTGGCAGGCTTGTAGATATGCTTGAGCGCAAAGCTCTTACGCTCGAACATATAAATACCCTCATCTTGGACGAGGCAGATGAGATGCTCAATATGGGCTTTAAAGATGATCTGGATGCAATATTGGCGCAGACCCCGGCACATAAACAGACGCTTCTATTCTCAGCAACACTGCCCGAGGAGGTTGAAAAGATTGCCAAAACATATATGAACAACCCTCAGATTGTTACAGTTGGACAAAGGAACAGCGGGGCGCAGAATGTAGACCACTACTACTATGTGGTTCACGAAAAGGACCGTTATCCTGCACTAAAGCGCATTGTAGACTACTGTCCCAACATGTACGGAATAATCTTCTGCAGAACACGAAGAGAGTGCGGAGAGGTTGCAAGCGCGTTAATCAAAGATGGATACAATGCAGAGGCACTGCACGGAGATCTGTCTCAGCAGCAGCGCGACCTTGTAATGAAAAGGTTCAAGAGCAAGACGGTTCCTCTGCTTGTAGCAACAGACGTAGCAGCAAGAGGAATAGACGTTAACAATCTTTCCCATGTTATTAATTATAATCTTCCCGACGAAATAGAGCAGTACACCCATCGCAGCGGCAGAACAGGACGTGCCGACAAATCCGGCATATCCATTGTGCTCATAAACGTTAAGGAGCAGCACAAGATAAAGAGGATAGAGAAGATGCTCCAGAAGACCTTTACCAAATCAAAAGTTCCAACAGGAAGCGAAGTATGCTCAAAGCAGATGCTTTCGCTCATTGAGCATATAAGCAACGTAGAGGTAAAGGAGCAGATGGAGGAGTATATACCTCTAATGGTTGAGAAGTGGAAAAATATAAATGCAGAGGATATAATCCTAAAACTTATGTCCCTTGAATTTAACAGATTCTTAGACTACTATAAGAATGCTCCGGATCTTAATCTTCCCGACAACAAAGAGAAGAGGAGAGGCAGAGGTAAAGAGAGAGAGCCTCAAAGCAGAAAAGACAATAAAAGAGACGGCAGAGGGGAAAGTTCGCCAAAGAGCGGTGCAAAAGAGGATGCAAAAGAGACAAAAAAAGGTAAAGGCCATAACAATAATACCGATGACAAAAAGCCAAACAGCGATGATTATCTTAAAACAGAGAAAGGCTTTACATGGATTACATTCTCTCTTGGAGAAAAGCATAGAATAACCAACAGGCACATAATAAGAATGTTAACATCTGTTGGTGTTGGCAGGAAAGGGATTGGCAGGATAGATATTAAACGAGACCATACCAATATTCAGCTTGCATCGTCGGCAGCAGAAAAGGTTGTTACAGCCACCAATGGCACCATGTACAAGGGCAAGGCTCTTTATAGCTCTATCCTTAAAAGATAGAATTCCTACAGATAGTAATTGCTAAAAGTGGTATCTATAGAGTAGTGCATCAATGCTAGCTCTTGCTTGTCAACCGCTTCGCATGTAAGTTGGCCTATATTACAGGATTCATTGGCACATCCATCCTTGGCCAATCTGTCGTATTCGCGCTTGATTGTATAGGCAAAAGCATCCGGAGTATTGTTTACCAAAGTTCCCAAACTACCGTTAAGCAGTACCTCTCTCAACGCCGGAATATCTGAGCAGATAACTGGCAAACCGGAGATAACTGCCTCTATTACAGACAGGCCAAAGGTATCTGCTGCAGAGCCGTAAACATAACAATCCAAGCTCTTTAAGATCTGCGGCACATCTGAACGTTGGCCCGCAAAGATTACCTTTTCCCCTAAGCCGTTCTCTTTGCAATAATTAACACAGTCATCATAATATTCGGGGTGAGCAGGGCTTTTTTTCCCCACAAAAACAAACCTGAAAGAGATTTTGTCGGGAAGCAGAGACAGAGACTTACAAATCATTAGCTGAAGTCTTGCATTGGTATTGAAGTTGCCAACCATTCCCATAAGAAACGGTCGCTTTTCTGTGCAATTTATTCCAAGCGTTTTTAACAGGTTATCGTATGGCTTGGCGGAGAGGAGCTTTTGGGGCAAAATACCGTTAGTAATGACATCTCCCTTGGTAAAAATTTGCTGCAATTGTCTATCTTGCTCCTTTTGCAAGTCGCTATTGCGTGAAGCAAACTGCTCTATATAAAACTGTTTGGTTGCACCGCTCACAAAGGTAAGTCTCATTGAGTCTAAGAATTCGCTGTCTGCAATTCTTCCTCCTGCAAACAATTTAAAGAATAAAGGCATAATTTTACTACTCTTTACCTTGTTTGCAATATAATTGAAGTTAAGATTAAGGCCGTGTACAGTGAGCATTATCGTTGGTGCAGGTTCTATTGGAGCAATTGCCACTGCCGCCCAGTAAGCATCTACATTGTTATGACAGTGAATTTGCTCTATCCTATGCTTTTTTAAAAAATTCCTTAATTTTAGTATAAAGCCAAGTGTGTTTTTAAGTCCTTTCCCTCCTTTTATAAAGTAAAGTCTGTCATTCGAGAACAGATTGTTAAAAAGAGCTACTCTTTCCTGCTCGCTTTCAACAGAATATACTAAATAAAAGTCTATTTTCTTGTTTTGAGGCAAACTGTTGTTGTACGTAAGCATATCCAATACAAGATTTTCTGCTCCTCCCGTATTAAGACTGCCCATAAGATGTAGAACTTTTCTTGTCATGCTATAAATCTTATCAATTTTAAAAGCTCCAATATAACAAAAAAATTCAACTTTGCATAAAGGCATTAAGGATAGTGCTAACCTCTTATAATTTTACATAAAAAAAGGTAACCTAAAGTGCAAAATGATATGCGTGAATGATTAATATACAAAGTATTATGCCTAAATTTTTTGAATATTTCGGTTTTATCTTCTGCCTTTTTATCTGAAAAAGACGCAAAAATAGCTGATAATTTTATAAAGAAATACTACAAAAATATTATTGAAAAGTGGATAAAATTCTTCGTTTTAAAGAAGGCTATTCGCTCTACAAGGATAACCAAAAAGATATAGTATGGCACTAATTTCTATATTATCGGCAAAATATATAGCTCCATTGAGCATTGAAATTTACTTTTCCGACAACACAATAAGACTTGTAAATATAGGAGAATACATAAAAAAACATCCTCATATTCAATACAATACATATCTAAATGAAAATAAATTCAAAGAATTCAAAATTGAGATGGGAAATATTGTTTGGGGAAAGAATTGTGATATAACACTCCCCGTTAAAGATTTATACAATGGTCTTATTGGACAAAAGAGACAGACTTTTGTGTAAAAATCTGTCTCTCAGTAGCCCCAGCAGGACTCGAACCTGCATCTAAAGTTTAGGAAACTTCCATTCTATCCCTTGAACTATAGGGCCAAACCAACGCTTACCGCGCTATTGCGTTGCAAATATAGTCATTTTTCATCAATTTTCAACAAACATTTTTTTTATGAATAAGCTGGTACAACTAAAAATTGTCTACTTTTTCAAGCTGGTACACAGAAATTACTTTTTTAGGCAACTTCTACTAGTAGGCCCAGCGATACAAAACAGACCCCCAAGTAAAACCCGCTCCAAAAGCAGAGAATATAAGGGTATCGCCCTTTTTGAACTTTTCTTTAAAATCCCACAAAGCCAAAGGAATGGATGTTCCTGCGGTATTGCCAAATTTCTGTATGTCTATAAGAACCTTATCGTGAGAAAGTCCCATTCTTCTTGCGGTAGCATCAATAATTCTTAAGTTCGCCTGATGAGGGATAAGATAAGCAATATCATCTGCGGTAAGATTATGTTTCTGCATCATCTCTGCAGAGACATCTGCCATACGTGAAACTGCATATTTGAATACCTGCTGCCCCTCTTGATGAATATAATGCTGACGTTTGGTAACCGTTTCAATTGTAGGAGGATACAACGAACCTCCGGCAGTCTGATAAAGATAATGTCTTCCTATACCGTCTACATGAAGTATGCTGTCTTGAAAGCCCAAAGACTCATCCTCTGTAGGTTCAATGAGCATAGCTACAGCTCCATCTCCAAACAGAGGACAGGTTGTCCTGTCTGTGTAGTCTGTCATACCGCTCATCCTTTCGCCGCAAACTAAAATGGCCTTTTTATACTGTCCCGTCTCAATAAATCGTCTGACAGTTTCAAAACTGAACAGAAAACCACTACAACCGGCATTCAAGTCGTATCCCCAAGCATTAAGGATACCGCATTTGTCACTGATTATATTTGCAGTAGCCGGAAAAAGCATATCCGGACTTACAGTGGCGCAGATTAAAAGTTGAATCTCGTCCGGATTGGTATCTGTTCTTCTCAATAGTTTTTTAACAGCCTGCTCTCCCATAAAAGAGGTGCCCAAGCCGTTCTCCCTTAAAATTCTTCTCTCCTTAATTCCAACACGGCTCATAATCCACTCATCGGATGTATCAACCATTGTTGCAAGTTCTTCATTGTCCAAAACATACGAAGGCAGGAATGCCTCAATACCCGTTATAACTGCTCTAAGCTTACTCATCTTTGAAACATTTTTTATTAATTGATGCGCTCAACTTTTTTATCAGGTTAGTCTTAGCAGCCTTCTCGGCTTCCAATATCATATTTTTTATAGCCACTGGTGTAGAAGCGCCATGACCAATGACTACAGGTGAAACTGCTCCTAACACAAGCGTTCCACCATAATTCTCATAATTAAATCTATGAAGGAAGGGATGATCAACTCCCAATTTCACAACAAGTTCATATATACCCTCTGCCTGTTTCAGGCAGATATTTCCCACAAACCCGTCTGTTACAAGGACATTTGCAATGCCACCGGTGAAGAGCTGATTGGCCTCCATATTGCCTACAAACTCAAAATCTGTGGAATTCTTCATTAACTTATAAGCCTCCCTTGAGACAAGATTACCCTTCTCCTCTTCAGCTCCAATATTAAGCAGCGCAACTTTAGGAGACTTTATTCCCATCATAACTTGAGCATATATACTTCCTAATATTCCAAATTGATACAATACGTCAGCCTTGGAATCCGAGTTGAATCCAACATCTAAAATCAACATATTTTTTCCGTTGGACAGAGGCATCTGTGCAGATATGCACGGACGTATTATCCCCGGCAAAAGCTCTAAACTGTTGACCGTGCCGGCAAGCATGGCACCGGTATTTCCTGCACTGGCAAAAGCATCTATTTTCTTTTGAGACAAAAGGTCAAAACCAACATGTATGCTGGAATCTGCCTTTTTTCTGTATGCTCTCACAGGGTGTTCACCCATTTCAATTGTCTGGGTAGCATTGAATAAAACAAAATTACCGGAGTCGAAACCATAATGGTTACAGACCTCGGTAATAATAGATTCATTTCCTATCAAGCAGATTTTGGTCTTTTTGTCGATACATGCATAAGCCTCAATTGCTCCCAGAATAACATTCTCAGGAGCAAAATCGCCTCCCATAGCATCAACGCCAACCCTAATCATCTGCGAGATTACGCATTAGCCTTCTCAATAATAAGACGGCCCCTGTAGTATCCGCACTCAGGGCAAACATGGTGATACATAACGGTAGCTCCGCAATTTGAACAAGTTGCAAGTGTAGGAACTACTGCTTTGTCATGAGTTCTACGTTTATTTCTGCGCTGTTTTGAAATTTTGTGCTTAGGATGTGCCATTTCTAATATTTTTTAATTTGTTATATCTAATTTAAATACCTTCCCTCCAATGCTCTATTATTTTCCGCTCTTATCCAATATCTCCTTTAAGTTTCCAAAAGGCGAATCTATATTGGTATCAACATCTTCAGTTGTCGTAGCATTATACTCTCTCAACTTTGCAATCATCTCCTTATTACACTCCCCCTCTTTATGTACCTTTTGCAAAGGAAGATTTATACTCACGTAATCGTATAAAAACTGAGACAAATCCAACTCACCATCCGATGGATCCATGATAATATATTCGTCATCTGAATCATCTTCTGAGAGATGTTCTTTAGAAAACTTAACCTGTAAAGGGGCGTCAAAACAGACAGGTAACACCAAATCTTCCAAGCATCTGTCACATTCAACGGTAACATTGCCTGTAAAATGGGCATTAATCCTCATCCATCCGGAGCCCTTCTCTAAAAGAATTTCAACCAGCAGGTCTGCATCCTTTATAAAAGGAGAACCGTAATCTTTAAAAAAACTGCCATCCAACCGAAATTCATAATTATGTTCTCCGGCAGACAGTCCCTTTATAGGAATAATAAAATCCTTATTACTAAAGTTTTCTTCCATTGTTCTCTACACAAATAGAGCGTGCAAAGATATTAATTTTTTCTGCTAATGCAAAATATCTTTACGCTCTATTAAAACTGTTATTGGATACCGGAAACCTTGTTACGTTTCCTGTCTATCTCATGCAGGTATATCTTACGTATCCTTAGAGCTTTAGGTGTTACCTCAACAAGTTCGTCCTCCTGAATATACTCCAACATCTCCTCCAAAGAGAACTGTAAAGGTGGAGGCAACATTGCCTTGTCATCACTACCTGAAGCCCTTACATTTGTAAGTTTCTTTGTCTTACAGATATTGATACTCAGATCACCTGCCCTTGTATGCTCCCCAACAACCTGTCCCTCATAAATCTCCTCACCTGGGAATATTATAAACTTTCCTCTGTCCTGCAATTTATCCATAGAATAGGCAACAGAGACACCTGTCTCTAACGATACCAACGAACCGTTGGTTCTCTTCTCTATCTCCCCCTTATATGGCTCGTATGCTTTAAATCTATGTGCCATAATAGCCTCTCCGGCAGTGGCTGTAAGCAGATTGCTTCTAAGGCCTATGATACCGCGAGACGGAATGTCAAAGTCCAAATGAGTTCTGTCTCCCCTCCCCTCCATGTGAAGCAGCGATGCCTTTCTGCGTGTTGCAAGCTCAATAGCCTTCCCGACCATATCCTCAGGCACCTCTATTGTAAGATGCTCAACAGGTTCGCAACGCACTCCATTAATGTTCTTATCCAAGACTTTAGGCTGTCCAACCTGCAGTTCAAATCCCTCACGTCTCATTGTCTCAATAAGGACAGAGAGATGAAGCACTCCACGTCCGTAAACAATAAATGAATCTGCACCGGCTCCCGGTTTTACTCTAAGTGCCAGATTTTTCTCCAACTCCTTCTCCAACCTCTCTTTAAGATGTCTTGATGTTACAAATTTGCCGTCTCTGCCAAAGAAAGGTGAATCGTTTATACAGAAGAGCATACTCATTGTAGGCTCATCTACAGAGATAGGTGGCAATGCCTCCGGATTTTCGGCATCTGCAATGGTATCTCCAATCTCAAAGCCATCAACACCAACAACAGCGCATATATCTCCGCACTGCACCTCATCTACCTTATCTTTACCAAGGCCGTTGAATACCATAAGTTCCTTTATTCTGGACTTCTCATGAGTACCATCCCTTTTACAGAGTGTGATAGGGGAACCGGCCTTTAGCGAGCCCCTCTTTACACGCCCTATGGCTATACGCCCAACATATGGGGAATACTCTAAAGATGAAATAAGCATCTGGCACGTTCCCTCCTCAACCTTTGGAGCAGGAATCTCTTCTATGATGGTATCGAGCAGCGAAACAATATCTTTGGTTGGTTTTCTCCAATCCGTAGACATCCATCCCTGTTTTGCACTACCATATATAGTCTTGAAATTCAACTGGTCTTCTGTTGCATTAAGGGTAAACATAAGGTCAAAGACCTCTTCGTTCACTTCGTCGGGACGACAATTAAGCTTATCAACCTTATTTATCACCACAACAGGTTTCTTACCCATCTCAATAGCTTTCTGAAGTACAAACCTTGTCTGCGGCATAGTCCCTTCAAAAGCATCAACCAACAGCAGTACGCCGTCTGCCATGTTCAAAACCCTCTCAACCTCTCCTCCAAAGTCTGCGTGGCCCGGAGTGTCAATGATGTTGATTTTATAATCCTTATAAGGTACACTTACATTCTTTGCAAGAATGGTTATACCTCTCTCACGTTCTAGATCGTTGTTATCTAGAATAAGCTCACCAAATTTTTCGGCGTTTCTGGTAATATGCGCCTGCAGGATCATTTTATCCACAAGTGTGGTCTTTCCATGGTCCACGTGAGCAATGATTGCTATGTTTCTAATTTTTTGCATAATTGGACCGCAAAATTAGATATTTCTTGTTTTTTTGTCATACTTTTGTGAAAATTTTTTTTAGACAAATGACAGAAAAGATATTGATTTTGGACTTTGGCTCCCAGTTTACCCAGATTATAGGCAGACGTTTAAGAGAGTTGAATGTCTACTGCGAAATATTTCCGTTTAACAAGGTACCTCTATTAGACAGTACTGTAAAGGGTGTTATTCTTAGCGGAAGCCCGTACTCTGTAAGAGATAAACATGCTCCGCAAATAGATTTAAGCGGCATTAAAGGGAAACTTCCTCTTCTTGCAATCTGCTATGGGTCACAATATCTCGCTTACCACTATGGAGGTAACGTAGAAGCATCGGACAGCAGGGAATACGGAAGGGCTATGCTTACAATAGAAGATAAAGAGTGCCCTCTGTTCAAAGGTATACCGGTAGAGTCTCAAGTATGGATGAGCCATGGAGATTCTATTACAAAACTTCCCAACAATGCACGTCTTATAGCATCCACTAAAGATGTAAAGAACGCGGCGTACAGATTTGAAGGGGAGGAAACCTATGCATTCCAATACCATCCGGAGGTTTTCCACTCGGAAATGGGTGGAGAGATGCTCAAGAACTTTGTGTACGATGTATGCGGATGCAAAGGGAGTTGGACCCCGGATTCCTTTATAGAATCAACTGTTAAGGAGCTTAGAGCCAAACTTGGAGATGATAACGTTATTCTTGGCCTTAGCGGAGGTGTTGACTCCACCGTTACAGCTGTACTGCTGCACAAAGCCATAGGGAATAATCTTCATTGTATATTTGTAGATAACGGACTTCTCAGAAAGAACGAATTCAGTTCGGTGTTGTCCTCTTACAAGGATATGGGTCTTAATGTAGAGGGTGTAGATGCATCGGATGATTTTCTTACGGCACTCGCAGGTGTAACAGATCCGGAGCAAAAGAGAAAGATAATAGGCAGACTGTTTGTTGAAACTTTTGACAAAGCTGCCCGTAAGATATCCAATGCCCGCTGGTTAGGGCAGGGAACCATCTATCCGGATGTAATTGAATCGTGCTCTGTTAACGGGCCGTCCGTAACAATTAAGTCTCACCATAATGTTGGTGGTCTGCCAAAAGAGATGAATCTTAAAATAGTTGAGCCTCTGCGTTCTCTGTTTAAAGATGAGGTGAGACGTGTTGGTAAAGCACTTGGAATAAAGAGGGAACTCATATCGCGTCATCCGTTCCCGGGCCCGGGGCTTGCAATAAGGGTTCTTGGTGAGATTACCCGCGAGAAACTGGAGATCCTTAAGAACGCAGATGATATTTATACAAAAGGTATGCGTGAGTATATGACAACTTTGCCATCTGCTTCTAACGGATTTCAGGATCTGCATGAGAGGGTTGACGGAAAGATCCCTTTATATGACGCAGTTTGGCAAGGCGGAGCCATACTTCTTCCTGTAAAATCTGTTGGTGTGATGGGCGATGAACGTACTTACGAATACACTGTTGCTCTTAGAGCCGTTACATCAAACGATGGAATGACAGCTGATTGGGTACATCTTCCTTACGATTTTCTTGCGAAGGTTTCTAATGAGATCATAAACAAGGTTAAGGGGGTTAACAGGGTTGTTTATGATATTTCGTCGAAGCCGCCGGCTACTATTGAATGGGAATAGTTTTTTTTGAAAAGTACATCCCCATCTACTGCCTTACTTTCGTGACTCAAAAATCCTCACATACTAATGTATGCTGCGGTTTTTTCGCACTTTAGTAAATTGTATATGGGGCGTATTTTCAAAAAATGGCAGCTCTAATTTTGGCGCGTTGCATATTACGCGCCATTTAGACAAAGTCTTCCTACAACTTTCGCACTTTAGTAAGTTGTACATGGGGCGCATTTTGGTTAGATACGCCTTTTTAAGGCTATTACAAGAGACATAACTACAAAGCTCTAAGAATTATGGAAACTGACATAAAATTATTATTAGATGAATCTTTAGCATCTTACGAGTTTGATACAACAGATTCGTGGCTTAATGTTGGATTTGACTATAATAAGAACCTTATAGTTAAGTTCGTTTGTAACAGAAGGCCTCCAAAAATAGTCAAGATTGCCGTTGTGGACGCAGACAGCGCATATTCCATTTCAAGAAATTGTAAAACAAAGCTAACAGATCTTCCCAAGTACATCAAAAGACATTTCAAAAATTACACAGCTGGAGAGGAGTGCCTTCCAGATGAAATAGAAGATTTATTTTGGCAAGTGATAAGTTTCATAGAAAGCCATAAGGTTCGTTGTAAAATCATAAAGAATATAGAATAAAGCCATAATACATGTAGCCAAATGCCATTACAGCTGGATTCTGCAACCGTATAGATGGATTTGGATTTACCAAAAAGCACAACATAGCGTACCTTTGCAACCGTATACAAAAGCAATGAGCTTATTGCCTAAACTAAAAAGTTGTTTAATTTCTAACGATTGCCAAACAACTTCAAAATTGTAAACATTAAAAAAATTTAGTTATGGTAGAATTATTTGTAAGCGGAGGTCCGCTGTTTATGAGCGTTCTCACACTACTGTTTGTTGCAATTCTAACAGCAGCATGGAAGGCTCCTGCATGGGTTAAAGATCTTGGCAGGATAGCCCTTGTCTTTGGAATATTAGGCTCTGTTTTGGGATTTTATCAGATGTTCGGCACACTTACAACAATTACAGATGTTCCAGGTACGGTATTGTATGCCGGGATGAAGGTTGCACTCGTACCGTTCATATATGGAATAGTAATCTCATTAGTAGCCTTTGGAATCTCACTATTCCAAAAGCCTCGCATATAATAATCAGCTTCCCGACAAATACTTTTTTGCAGTGAAAGACAGACAATTATATATAGAGATTGGGTATATAGCCTCATGGATTGTTCTACTGAGTCTCATATTCTTGAGCTACTCCGGCAGACTAAGTGAGGCTATATACTACGCTACATCATATATGCCCGGATTCATACTTGCAAAGCTGTTTTGCGAAGATGCCTTGAAAGGCAAAAAAACAGAGGTTGTACGCAACATAATCTTCTTATCCTCTGCTGTATGCGTATCTGTATATTTATGTGTGTTTATAGCAGGATTCACATTAGACGATTATAATGTAAGTCTAAGCTTTTTCTGCAATCCGGTGTTAATTCTGCTGTTGGCTGCAATATACTGTTTTGTCGGGAAGAAGATTAATAAAATTTTTAAAGCACCGCAAAATGAGCCTAAAACAGTTGAGTTCATTTCGGAACGCAAAAAAGTTATATTGGAGATAAGCGCCATTAAGTATGTTGAATCTAACAACGACTGCGTTTATGTTAAGTGTACTAACGGATTATCATACAGAACTAAAAGAAAAATAAGCAGTTGGCAGGAGTTTTTGGGAGATGGTTTTATAAGGGTTCACAGAGCGTTTTTGGTTAACAGGTCGCATGTTGAACACTATAATGGCTCTGCAATCCATATAGCCGGAGAGGATATCCCCTGCTCAAGAAGTTTTGATAAAAGTAAGCTTATCTCCTAATGCCCTGCCAAAGGGTGTTTGGAGAGAATATCCTTCATCCAGACCTCCTTGCTTACATGGGTATATATTTCTGTTGTTAGTATGCTCTCGTGCCCAAGCATCTCCTGAACAACACGCAAGTCTGCACCGTTTTCAACAAGATGTGTGGCAAATGAGTGCCTAAAGGTGTGCGGCGAGATCTGTTTGGTAATTCCTACAGATTTTGCTGCATTCTTTATAATTGTAAAGATCATCTCCCTTGAAATTTTGCCTCCACGCCTGTTAAGAAAAAGCGTTTCGTCTGAATCAGCAGCTATACGGCTGATTATAGTACGTTCATCTGTGTGCTTTCCACGTCTCTCACCGGCATCAACAAGAGTTTCCCAACGTATAGGAAGATAGTTCTCAACAGAAGCAATCGCATACTCACCTATTGGCACCAATCTCTGTTTGTTTCCCTTGCCCACAACTCTAATATAATTATCATTTAAGAAAAGATCGTTCATCTTAAGATTTACAAGCTCGCTCACCCTCAATCCGCATGAATAGAGCATCTCAACTATAGCCCTGTTCCGCACCCCCTCTGTCGTGGAGAGGTCAAAACTACCAAGAATTGCATCTATCTCACTCACCGACAAAACATTTGGAAGTTTGCGCGAGAGTCTGGGGGTCTCCATACCTGTTACCGGATTTCCAAGCCCCAAATCTTCGTATCTCTCACATATAAACGCAAAGAAAGATCTTAAGGAGCTTAGATAACGAGACTGAGAACGAATGGTCATCCCCTCCTCCATTCTACGCGCAAAAAAAGAATCTATATCTGATTTTGTCACAGGATGACTTACAGATAAAGTTAAAGTATTATCTTTGCCATTGATGTTGCCAGATTTGACACTCTCGCCAGCTACAAAGGCCAGCAGGTTGGAAACATCTGATTTATAAGCGTTCACGCTATTATCACTAAGAGATAATTCCAATTTGAGGTAGGCACAGTAGTCCTTGAGAATATCGTTCCAACTTATGTTTGCAGCCATAATATGCATTTAAACCTAAAGCTGTATGATTTTAATAGAGCAATAAGCCACATATCAACAGCTTATTATTAGATGCAAATTTAGCAAAGTTTTTATGGATATAGTATTGTACATATTATCTGTCATCTGTCTGTTAGCAGGTTTTATAGGCTGTCTTGTTCCGGTTATTCCGGGGCCACCGCTCTCATACATTGGAATACTGCTGCTCCATTTTACAGATAAAGAGCCGTTCTCTGTAGCTTACCTTCTTGTTCTGTTGGCTGTTGTAGCTGTTATACAGGCTTTGGATTACATTGTTCCCTCTTTTGGCAGCAAGATGCTGGGTGGGAGCAGATGGGGAAGCCGAGGCTGTCTTGCCGGAACAATAATAGGGATGTTCTTTCTGCCTTTTGGCATAATATTAGTCCCTTTCTTGGGAGCTGTTATAGGGGAACTTATTGGCGGAAAAGATTTTGGCAAGGCACTTATCTCCGGATTAGGCTCATTTATAGGATTTTTGACGAGTACGCTGTTAAAATTAGCCATCTCTGTCTATCTCATATACATAGCCATTTCAGCTGTATTCTTCTAACAGCTGCTACTACGCACGCAAAAAAGGCCGCAGCTTATTCACTGCAGCCTTTGGTTAATCATCCTTTGCTTCCCGATAAACATTGTAACAGTCATCTTACAGGTAGCCTTGTACTTAGTACTTATTTGTGTCGTACATAAGTTCAAAGCTATAATCCGTATTGTTTACATCAACTTCTATAGGCTGTGCCGCTATAATCTGCAACCGCGCCACTCTTTCCCTGTCCTTTACGGTATAAACAGCATGCTCTTTTATATAATCCTCCAACTGTTCTATCTTTTGTGGAGGGACATTTTTCATTGTATTACTACCATAAAACTCAATTTCCAAATTAACTATCTTGCCATCCTTGTCTACATCAGGGCAAAAACCATAGAAATACGAATACTTAGAATTGCTATCATAGTTTTCCCTTTCAAATGCAACACAAGCCTTTGCCATCTCCAATATCTCCTCTTTGCTGAATACAGCCTCTATTGCCTCTATTACCACATTAGGATTATTTAATTTTATGAAAAACCCAAATTCTGTGGTAATATAGCGCTCCTCACCATTTATAGTGACATATTCAATATTGTTTACATTTTTGAGAGCAAATTTTTTACTATAACTATATTTCTTTACAGTATACGTATATTTATTTCCAGACACTGTCTCTTTACAATAATAATCTTGTAATTCCTGTGACATTAACACATTAGCACATACAGTCGCGATTAGAAGAAATAATATTTTTTTCATACTTATCAATATTAATTTATTATCTGAACAAATTCTTAAAGTTCTCTACTTGTTCTAAAAAAGAACCTCTGTCAAAGACAAAATTATTATATTTAGGTCGCTTATCTTTAAATACTTT
>UQWT01000041.1 GCA_900544815.1 uncultured Bacteroidales bacterium
TCTGTCGGAGCCTTCCGACAACTCTACGACACCCTATATAAAAAAGAGACCAACCCTTTTGGGTCAGCCTCTTTTTTGTTATTTGCTCACAGCCTTTTATTTTGCCACATTTGCAGCGGTGATTAGCGTTGCGGCTCTCTTGCCTGCAACGGCAGCCAACTCTTCAAATGATGCCTCCTTTACTCTTTTTACACTCTTAAAGTGCTGCAACAGCTTCTGTTCTGTTGCCTCCCCTATACCCGGGATCTCCCTCAACCAGCTGTTGATCTGGCTCTTTGAACGTAGCTGTCTGTGGAATGTGATGCCAAACCTGTGCGCCTCATCTCTAAGGTGCATAAGTATCTTTAGCGACGGCGAACTTTTGCCAATAAGGAATGGAGTTGCTTCGTACGGAGATATAATCTCCTCCAATCGTTTGGCTATACTCACTATCTCTATCTTCTCTGTAAGTCCCAAATCCACTAATGCATTATATGCAAAAGAGAGTTGCCCCTTTCCACCATCTATAAGGACAAGCTGTGGCAGCTCGCCACCCTCCTCCAACAGACGGGAATAACGCCTGTGAACAACCTCATACATAGAGGCAAAGTCGTTGGCGCCAACAACCGTCTTTATCTTAAAATGCCGGTAATCCTTTTTAGACGGCTTGCCGTTCTTGAATACCACACAAGATGCTACCGGATTGGTTCCCTGTATATTTGAGTTATCAAAACACTCTATATGGTATGGCAGATGCTTTAACCTCAGATCCTCCTTAAGCCGTTGCAACCTGTTGGTATCTGCCTCCTGAGGGTTCTTCATCTCCTCCTGCTTCACCCGCTCGAATTTAAAGGCATTGGAGTTCTTTATACTCAAATCCAACAGAGCGGCTTTATCCCCTTTCACCGGCACCTTAAATCTGGCTGAGATCTCCATCTCGGATGGGTGGAACGGCACAAGTATCTCTGCGCACGAGATCTCGGAGAGGAAATTGTCGGGAAGCGGAGAGGAAGGATTCTTTCCTTGCCACAGCATCTTGTATGCCTCAACTACAAAGCGGGCCAGCACATCTGCTTGCTCCTCCTCTACACCTAATCTGAACTCCATGTTAAAGGTCTGGACTACACAGCCGTTGTTAATCCTCATAAAATTGCCAAACGCACTCCCCTTCTCAAAAACTATGGAGAAAATATCCAAATTGTTTATAGACGGATGAACTATAAGGGATTTGCTGTAGTGATTGCGCAAAAGCTCTATCTTCTCCTTGTACTCCATGGCCGTCTCAAACTCCAATGCGGCAGAGGCCTCCTCCATCTTCTCCTTAAACCGCTTTATAAGTGATGAACTGTTACCGCGCAAAATCTCCTTAATGTTATCTATCCAGTTATCATATTCATCCTTTGAGATATATCCCACGCATGGCGCCAAGCATTTTTTTATGTGATAGTTAAGACATGGCTTGAATTTTCCCTGCCCAATACCTTGTAACGAAAGTTGCAGGTTGCAGTCCCTTAACGGGAAAAGGGATGTTATAAGTTTTATTATATCTTTTGCATGCATTACAGAGCTGTATGGCCCAAAGTATTGCGACCCATCTTTTATAAAGCGCCTTGTAAGAATGACACGCGGAAAAAGTTCATTTTTTAGAGCAATCCAAGGATAACCTTTACTATCTTTCAACAATATATTGTACTTTGGCTTGTACTGTTTTATAAGGTTGTTTTCCAACAGGAATGCATCCTCCTCTGTCTCTACCACAGTGTGTGCCAAATCTGCAATCTTGCTTACCAACATTCTGGTTTTCACAGGTTTTTTGTCTACAGCCACAAAGTAAGACGAGACCCTTTTATGCAGATCTTTAGCCTTGCCTATGTATATGATTATCCCCGTGCTGTCATAAAATCTGTACACCCCCGGGGAGTGGGGAAGCAACGCCACCTTGTTTCTAACATCCATATTTATTATATTTGCTTTTTGCAGAAAGATATTACTATGAGCGATACAAAATTAGTCAATAATTCTCAAGTTAAGCACGCCCTTAAAATTAACGGGATTGTGGGGGATATTGTTGCACGTCTGGCAATGAAGGTTACCGGACTCAACAAGATGAATGACATATACAGCAATATAAGCCGGTATAAAGGTGTGGAATTTGCTCAAAAACTAATAGAATATCTAAATGTTGAATGTGATTTTCTTCCCGACGAATTAAAGAATATCCCTACAGAGGGACCTGCAATACTTGTCTCCAACCACCCTTTTGGGGCAATTGACGGCATTATGATGCTTGCAATTGTGGGCAAGCTGAGGCCCGATTTAAAGATTCTCACAAATTTTCTGCTCTCATATATCCCAAATCTGCAGGAGTATTTCCTTCCTGTGAATCCTTTTACAGACAGGCCGGGCCTAAAGAGCAGTCTCAAGGGGCTTAAATTAGCAAAAGAGAACCTTGCAAACGGTGGAATATTAGGGCTTTTCCCATCCGGAGAGGTATCATCGAGCGGAAACAAAGAGAAAGTTGTAAAGGATATCCCATGGCAACCATCTATAATCAAGCTTATACGTAATGCCGGAGTTCCGGTCATTCCGGTCTATTTTCATGGCGGCAACTCAAAATTTTTCCATTTCATAGGGAAAGTGAATCCGCTGCTGAGAACGGTAAGGCTTCCTCACGAATTGGCTAACAAACACGATAAGACAATCTCCATACGATTTGGAAAGCCTGTTTCGGTATCGGAAATTGCCGAATACACCTCAGACACGGAGCTTGGGGCATATCTGTACAACAGAACATACGCTTTGGAGTCTGAGATATGCAGTGGATACTGTGCCAAATCTAAGGATAAAGAATCCGCGACAGAGTATACCATACCTGTTGCAGAGCCTATAGACAGGAAACTGATAACACAAGAGTTAGGTAAACTAAGCACACACAAGCTGTTTGATACAGCCGGATATGAGTGCTATCTGTGCGATTCGTCGCAGATTCCAAATATGATGCATGAGATTGGACGAGTGAGGGAGGAGACATTCAGAGCTGTTGGAGAGGGGACCAACAAGGCATTAGATACAGATGATTATGACACATACTACAAACAGATGTTTCTTTGGAACAAGGAGAATAATGAGCTTGCAGGGGCATACAGGATAGGCCTTGGAAATGAGATCTATGCAGACAGGGGGATAAAGGGGTTCTACACAGATACGCTGTTCAGATACAAACGGGAGATGAGCTATTACCTAAGCCACTCCATTGAGTTAGGGCGGTCATTTGTTTCAGTGAAATATCAAAAGGAGGCTCTTCCACTTATGCTTTTGATAAAGGGGGTGATGTACACCGTTTTACGTTATCCTAACATAAGGTATCTGTTAGGTCCTGTTAGTATAAGCGCCTCCTACCCGTTGTTCTATCGAAGCCTTATGATCTATTACCTCAAGAACAGGCAGGCTCTGTGGGAGCTAAAGCACAATATAAGACCTATACACCCGTTTAAAGAGGAGTTCTACAGAGTAAATCCGTCTGATCTGTTATATGGAAAGATGGATTCGTTGGAGAAGTTTGACAGATTCATCTTCAAACTGAGCGATGGCAAATACAGATTGCCTACTCTGCTCAAGAGATACATAAAGATAAACGCAAAGATTATAGATTATAACGTAGACCCGGATTTCAGCTACTGCGTGGATGGTCTCATTATGCTTAATCTGTCTGAGGTACCAAGATTGGAGATAGAACTTCTGTCAAAGGAGTTTACAGATAAATCCGAAATCTACCGAAGATTTGATATTTCTGTAACAGATTAAGGTACAGGGTCGTATCCACTACCTCCCCATGGATGGCATCTCAACAATCTTCGTACGGTAAGATAAAGCCCCTTGAACGGGCCATGTTTCTTGAATGCCTCTATTGCATATTGGGAGCAGGTTGGTGTAAACCTGCACGTAGGTGGTTTAAGCGGTGATATACAGACCTGGTAAAACCTCACAAGAACAAGGAACGGAAACGATGCAATCACTCTCCAGTTAATCTTCTTCATTTACAGCCTCCTTTATCTTACAGAGGACATTGCATACGGCCTTCTCGATTGTAGCGTACGGCAACTCCGTTTTAGCAACATAGACAAACAGAATATTAATACGTTCGTTAGGTTGCAATGTAATCAATCGCTTGTTAAGACGGCATGCCTCCCTTGTCCTGCGTTTTAGAAGATTTCTCATAACAGCTCTCTTAAAGTTCCTTTTTGGAACAGAGACCATTATCTGTATCTTCCCGACAACTGAGCTATTTCCCTCCGTTTTGATTTTTGCGCCACCATCCGCCACTACAGGCTCTACATCTCTGTATACGTAATAAACTGCCTTAAAAGGGAAACCAAAAGTTGATTTCCCTTTTAATAGCAGCTCATTTATCTCTTTTCGCGATTTAAGCCGTTCCTGTTTAGACAGAGAATTGGGCTTCATCACTATACATTTTTATCTGAAGCAAGATACAGATCCAACGCTTTTGCCACAGATGGGGCCTCAGGAGTTGGAGCCAATATCTGAGGAGTGATCTTTACAGCCTTAAGGGCCTTTAGACTTGCAGGGCCGAACGCAGCAAAACGGATATTCTCCGGTGCGAAATCGGGATAATTTTCAAATATAGACTTCACATCCTGCGGTGTATAGACAACTATTATATCGTAATTGTGCAGGTCTGTCTGCGTGAGATCTGATATAATGGTCTTTACAAAAGCGGCACTATCAAATTTGTATTTTGTTTTGGCAAACAGCTTATGCAAATCTGTTTTCTGGTTCTCTGTAGAGGCAATAAGGAATTTTTCCTCCTTATGCTTGTTCCCTATAAGCTCCGGAATGGAGGCAATCGTCCCGTTCCCAAAGAATATCTTTCTTTTTCTGTAAACAATATGCTTTTGCAGATACACTGCAATGGACTCCGATGTACAGAAATACTTCATATCCTCAGGTACGGTTATTCTAAGCTCTTCACAAAGTTTGAAAAAGGCATCTATTGTCGTTTTTGATGTGAACACAATAGCCGTAAAATCCAATATATTGATTCTTTGTGCCCTAAATTCCTTTGCACTTAAAGTTTCTACCTTAAAGAAAGGCATAAACTCTATATTGACTCCATATTTTGATGTTAAATCTGTATATGGGGCAAGTGTAGCAGGTACCGGTTGCGATATTAGAATTTTTTTTATACCCATAGAGTATGTTAATTTTGTAATACTATCTTTACTAAGATAACCAATGGTAATATTTCAAGGGTGCAAAGATACACAAAGTAGAAAAAAAGAGAAAATCCATTAGTAAATATTAATCGTCCAATACGAATATAGTAGAGCAGAAGTGTTACAATAGTAAGCACAAGCAGTACCGGAACTATAATAAGCATGGATTTTTCAAAGAGACCAAACATAACAAGAAGTGGCAGTACAAAACAGAAAAGTGTTCCAAGGTAATACATAAGGGCACCCTCTACCCTTGTAAAAACCTCTGTGTTATTAATCCAGTCCAACAGTGAGAGAGAGATTTTTCTAAAAACAAAAACCGCTGCCGTTATTATTATCCATGTTGCAAGCATAAGGGCAGTGGAGTCTTCTTTCCAAAATGAAAATGTAAGTATTTTCTTATTTACGCATATAAGGAACAACAGGGCAAAACAGAATGCCAAATAGATAGACCGGGATGTCCTTACGGCAAGGTCCATATCTATTGCCAACATCTCCTTCATCTTTTTTACCGCAATAAAGGAGCATTCCACACCGTCTAAAATTCTAAAGAAAAAATAGGCAAAGAAGAGAATAATCCCTATCACAAGGGCCATATTCACAATATTATCAACGGCAAGCAGATAACTGCCTGCCGTAATATTGCTGTCCGCAGCCTGCCAGAAGTGCGCTTGCGGCCACGCCTCTCTTATATTTTCCACCTCAATTACCACGTTTTACCCTATACCCCTCCTTGTTCAATATTTCTGTTATCTTGTCTCTCAAATCACCTTGAATAAGAATCATCCCCTCCTTAGCTGTTCCACCAACACCACACTTGGTCTTAAGGAATTTTGACAAAACCTGCAGATCTTCATCTGCCCCTATAAACCCCTCTACCGCTGTCATCTGCTTGCCGGCTCTACCCTTTTTATCCAATCTTACTATAAGTTTTTGTTTGTCGGGAGGCAAAGTCTCTACCGTCTCCTCCTCTTCTACATCATATTTGAAATTAGGGTTAGTAGAATATACCATCCCCAATCTGTTCTTCCAATCGTTATTCGCCATAGCATTCTAATTGTTACAACCACAAAGTTAATTGCTTTTTGTGATTTTTAACAGACCCGGAATATTCCAAACATACTGCTGCCGCTACCGCTCATTGAGGCGTATATGGCACCTCTGTCATAAAGGGATTTCTTGTATTCTGCCAGTACAGGGTATTTTGCAAAGACCGTTTGTTCAAAATCATTGAATATTAAATTCTTCCACTCCTCTACAGGTTTTTTTACCAATTCTGTAAGAGGCTTTAGGTCTATGGGCCGTTGTTGCCATCTGTTGCGCGGCGTTATACCTCTGTAAGCATCTGCCGTTGAGACAAAGACAGGTGGAAATAGGAACTCAAAACGGTATTTGTGCGGAAGATTAAAATCTATGGGGGAAAGAAGCTCTCCTCTGCCCTCTCCTAACATTGGAGTATTGTCTATAAAGAAGGGGCAATCGCTTCCAAGTTGCAGTGAGAATTCCTTTAATTGCTTTTTGGAGAGGCCGCATCTGTACATGCTGTTTAATGCTTTAAGGGTAAAGGAGGCATCTGCAGAACCGCCCCCCAACCCGGCTCCTACCGGTATCTGCTTATGAAGATGGATGTAGATTGGAGGCAGTTGCCCGTTGGTTGCCTCATCTATTATGTTATATGCCCTTACACAAAGATTTTCTGCCGGATTGCCGGCCTCTATGCCTGTCTGTTTGAACTGTACTTTGCCACACTGTATTACACCTTTGCCATACTCCCCCTCCAACTCACAGCTGTCTGAGATCTCTATAATGTCTGTTAGCGAAGGTACAGGAAGAAAGATGGTCTCCAAATTATGAAAACCATCCTCTCTTCTGTTAAGCAACTTAAGTCCAAGATTTATCTTTGCGTTTGGATATATTATCCTATTCATGTTATAAATGACAAATCGTTTTATACTTCTGATTCTGGCTGTTTGGCTTATCAAGCAACTCTATATATTGCACATCCACGTCAATAACAGGCTCTATTTTACGAAGTGCATTACCAATTTCTTGTCTGATATTATCTGTAACATTTTGTCCGTCAATTTTCAATGATGGCGTTATACCAAACAGCAACCAACCACCGTTGGAATTAAGAAAAGCACATGCAGTCTCCAAACCATTGTAAAGTTCTCAGGTAGTCTTCTTTAATTCCAAAGTACGAGTTTCATCTTTAGCTATCAGTTCCTTTATATCGTCAATGGTCATCATCCCCTTTTAAATCTTTGTACTCATTTCTTAATCATTGCCCTATCTCTCATATCATACATACTTGATTATCTATATATTAAAACCAATAATTAAGTTATCTTTGCTCGCATAAAATAAATTAAATCAATATATATTTTAGATATGCCTAACTACTCCTTATATGCTAAAAAGGATTTTAGTTGCACTTGGAGTAACCGCAGTTCATGCACACCAAACACCCCTCCTGATAAACCAAATTATTGGAATTACATTTAGAACAACGCTTGCCTGTATCATCTTTGGTTCCATCCGGTATATAACGTTTTAGGGAGCGTTCTACGCCGTTTTTCCAGGTATTTATGGTTTCGTTGTCCAATTGAAGGCCGTTAATAAGGTTTATGACATCTGTTATAGGCATTCCGTGACGAAGCACACCGGAGATAAACTTTGCATAGTTCCAGTATTCTTTGTTGAACATGTGTGATATACCGCCAACAATGTTGGTGTAGCCATATTTGTCTGTGTATTGGAAATCGTAACGGCTTTTGCCGGTTTTAATATCCTTCTCCTTAACTATAAATCCTTTCTCTACAGACTTAGGGATATTGCGGCTGTCGTCATCAACGAGACCTGTAAAGATTTCGTATGGAACACCGTTCATCTTGCCAACAAGAGCTATCCACTGTTCATTGCCATTTCTAAAACGGATAACATCTGCCTCCAATGATTTAGGGCGTTCTTTTGGCTTTATTGCCGCGCCGGAACTCCCCTTGTTCTCCTTTGCAGATACAAGCACGCCGGCACGCGAACCGTCTCTGTAAACAGTAACACCTTTACAGCCAACCTCCCATGCTGTTTTGTAAACATCTGCAACCAAATCTTCCGTAACAGAATTAGGCAGGTTTACTGTAACGCTTATTGAGTGATCTACCCATTTTTGGATGCTGCCCTGCATTTTAACCTTGGCAATCCAATCTATATCGTTTGAGGTAGCCTTGTAATACGGCGATTTTTTAACAAGCTCCTCCACATCTTTTATTGGAAGAGTTTTTACACTCTCCTCTGAATACCCGTTAATTTTACACCATTCAAGGAATTTATGATGGAAGACATAATACTCCTCCCAACAGTCTCCAACATCATCCTTAAAGGTTATTACGGCATTCATATCGTTTGGATTAACCTTTCTTCTTCTAATGTAAAACGGAAGGAAGACAGGTTCTATGCCGGATGTAGTCTGTGTCATAAGGCTGGTTGTTCCGGTAGGGGCAATGGTAAGCATTGAAATGTTTCTTCTACCATATTTCACCATTAGTTTATATAGTGCGGGATCTGCCTCTTTTATTCTGTCTATCATTGGGTTTAAAGTCTCTCTCTCTGCGCTGAAAATTGGGAATGCGCCTCTCTCTTTGGCCATTGTAACAGATGATCTGTATGCCTCAACAGCCAGATTCTTCTGAACGTTTACAGAAAAATCTATGGCTTTGTCCGAACCGTATGTAAGTCCCAAAGCTGCAAGCATATCCCCCTCTGCGGTTATTCCAAGGCCTGTTCTACGCCCCTCCAACCCCTTCTTCCTTATCTTCTCCCAAAGCTCTCTTTCAACCCTCTTTACATCCTCCTCCTCAGGATCTGCATTTACCTTTGCAAGAATGGCATCTATCTTTTCTATCTCAAGATCCACAAGATCATCCATAAGTCTCATTGCCTTATGAACATGGTCATGGAACAGCTCCATATCGAATGAGGCATCCCTTGTAAACGGATTATTGACGTACGAATATAGGTTTATTGCAATAAGACGGCATGAGTCGTAAGGGCACAAAGGTATCTCACCACACGGATTTGTGCTTACTGTTTTGTATCCCAAATCTGCATAGCAATCCGGTATGGATTCTCTTATTACAGTATCCCAGAACAGTATGCCCGGTTCTGCAGACTTCCATGCATTATGGATAATCTTCCTCCATAGTTTTTGTGCATTTATTGTTTTTACAACTTTAGGGTTCTTTGAATCTATGGGATACTGCTGCACATACTCCTTTCCCTCCAACGCAGCTCTCATAAACTCATCGTCTATCTTTACAGAGACATTTGCCCCTGTAACCTTCCCCTGCTCCATCTTAGCATCTATAAAGTTATCCGCATCGGGGTGTTTGATAGATATAGTAAGCATAAGCGCACCCCTTCTGCCATCTTGAGCCACCTCTCTTGTTGAGTTTGAATACCTCTCCATAAACGGAACAACTCCTGTAGAGGTAAGCGCACTGTTAAGTACAGCACTTCCTGCAGGTCTTATATCCGAAAGGTCGTGGCCTACACCGCCCCTTCTCTTCATAAGTTGCACCTGTTCCTCATCCATCTTAAGGATTCCGCCATACGAATCTGCAGGTTTGCTTGTTCCTATAACAAAACAGTTAGAAAGGGAGGCTACCTGAAAATTGTTTCCCATTCCGGTCATAGGGCCTCCCTGCGGAACTATATATTTGAAATCCTTTAGGAGATGATAAATCTCATCCTCTCCCATAGGATTGGAATACTTTTTCTCTATTCTGGCAAATTCACGCGCTAACCTGCGGTGCATATCGTCGGGAGACTTCTCATACAAATTACCAAACGAATCTTTCATGGCATATTTGTTAATCCACACCTGCGCAGCCAATTCATCCCCTTTAAAGTATTTAATGCTCTCATTCAAAGCATCTTTATGTGTGTATGTTGTCATGATGATAAAGTTTTAGACCTGCAAGATACCTTTTTTTTTACCTTACAAGTCCATTAATCTGTATTATTTTTCAACAAAAATATTAACAACAGTGAGTACTGCAGTTTGAACATTTGGAAAACTCCCCTCTCAGGCGCTTCTCAACCAAATCCATAAGCCGTCCTCTCAACTGTTCGTTTGAAATCTTCTCCAATACAGCCTGTGCAAATGCCTGCTGTTGCAACAATATTGCTTCATTTAGCTCTATACCTCTCGAGCGCATGTAGAACAGCTCATTCTCATCTAATCTTCCAACCGTTGCGCCGTGGGAGCATTTTACATCATCTGCATAGATCTCCAAATGTGGTTCTGTAAATGCTTTAGCCGTCTTGGATGCAAGTATGTTGTTATTTGCCTGATACGCCTCTGTCTTCTGGGCATCCTTGGCAACATACACTGTTCCATTGAAATGCGACACAGAGTTTCCATCCAGTACCCCTTTAAACAGTTGGCTGCTATGACATTCTCCAACATTATGAAACAGATTCACCTCTGTTGTAATCCTCTGCTCTCCATCTCCAAAATAGAGACCGTTAAGAGAAGCCTCGCCACCTTTACCGTTAAGGTTTACTGTAACCCTGTTATCTATAACACCGCCATGCAGAGAGACAAGATAGAGTCTTAGCAGCGAATTCTTGCCCATATCCACACTCATTACGGTAGAATGGCTTGCCATATTATGTTCGTTCTGCATGATAATCATATCCAATACAGCCCCCTCCTCAACAGCAATTCTAAAATTTTCTGCAGTCTCAAACTGCGATTCAGCCAAAGTATGAGCACAATAGAGCAGCTTAGCCTCCCCTTTTGCTCCAATATTAACATTAACGTTATAGTCTACACTTTTAGCATGCGGGTCTCTCCTTACGGCTATAATCTGGGTAAGCTCTTTTGCCACAACACCTGCATGCGAATTAAAATCAAGCCCTTTTGCCCCATCGCAAATACCGTCAATTATAAACTTCTGCACAGTATTCTCGAGCGGAACCCTGCACCTGAAGTCATCCTTAATCTGCTTTACAGTAGGAACAAATACCAAATCTTTATATCTATTATCCATATTTTTCTCTTTATCTTCCCAACAATTTAGTTTATAGCCTTGGCTTTAGCTTTGGCCCTAAATTCTCGATAGCCAAAACTCTCTTTACACCCTTTACCCTCTATACTTTCTTTACCCTTACTATAAACTCTCAACTATAAACTTTCTATTAGCCAATCATAACCGCGCTTCTCTACCTCCAAAGCCAACTCCTTGCCGGAGGTCTTTATAATCCTTCCCTTATAGAGCACATGCACTATGTCGGGAACTATATAATCCAACAGCCTCTGATAGTGAGTTATGACAATCGAAGCGTTATCGGGAGTCTTAAGCTTGTTTACACCGTTGGCAACAATCCTTAAAGCATCTACATCAAGGCCGCTGTCTGTTTCGTCCAATATTGCGAGTGTAGGATTAAGCATTGCCATCTGGAAAATCTCGTTACGTTTCTTCTCTCCACCGGAAAACCCAACATTAACACCTCTCGACGAGAAGGCAGGGTCCATCTCTACTATAGCCATCTTCTCCCTCATAAGTTTAAGATACTCTGCAGCAGATAATGGAGGAAGGTTATGATACTTTCTGTGCTCGTTTACAGCAGCTTTCATAAAATTCACATTGGTAACACCCGGTATCTCAACAGGATACTGAAAGCCTAAGAAGATTCCGGCCCACGACCTCTCCTCTGGTGACAACTTTAACAGATCCTTGCCGTTGAATGTAACCGAACCGCCTGTAACCTCGTAGTTCTCCTTTCCTGCAAGTACTGCAGAAAGAGTGCTTTTACCGGAACCGTTAGGGCCCATTATTGCATGAACCTCTCCTCTGTTAATTGTAAGATTTATCCCCTTTAATATCTCCTTACCGTTGATACTTGCATGCAAGTCTCTTATTTCCAACAAACTCATATATAAATAATTTTACTTTCTTACTAATCCGTTTAAATACTCCTTGCGCCACATAAAGAAGCCCATAAAGGCCAAAACTATATATCCGGCGCAAACAAATGGCAGGAATGCCAATCCCGCTTTAATATACAATACTATATTGGTTGTGTTCACTATGAGCCATACACCCCAGCAATCCAATTTTTTTTGTGCAGAGAGCAGTTGCGCCAACAGGATGAATCCTGTAACCATAGCGTCCAAGTATGGGGTTCTGGCCATTGGAAAGATGTTTGGCCATAGCAGGTTAAGTTTGCTTAAAAAGAACCCCCAAACCAATGTAAATACCGCTATCATAAGCAGGTAGATTGCTCTTTGTTTGTTTGTAAGAAGCGTTACTTTCAACAATTTCCTGCTATTCTCCTCACCTTTTTTTGGGTGTGTCCAGCGCCAATGCCCAAAAAAGTTTATTATAAAGGAGATTGGTTGCAACAGCATGCTGGAATAGAGGTGCTTCTGCAAAAACATGCAAAACAGTAGAATATTGTACAGGTAACCTACCCAAAAATTGAGGACCCTGCCTCTTGTTGCCAAAAAGACACAACCAAGACCGGCAATCACCCCCAAGAACTCAAGGTAACTTACCCCCTGCCCTGCTATGCTGAAAAATATATTCTCTATACTGAACATTACAAATTTATATTAAAGGCTGTTGTAATTTTTCACATCATTTATGCACAAAAAAACATCAGCAAAATCGTTTATCCGCAAAATTTATCGGGAAGCAAAGGCTAACCTATTGAGCCTTCCAATGTTACCTGTAAAAGTTTCTGCGCTTCAACCGCAAATTCCATTGGTAGCTTGTTAAGAACCTCCTTTGCATATCCGTTAACTATAAGCCCCACAGCATCCTCTGTAGTGATTCCTCTCTGACGGCAGTAAAAGAGCTGATCTTCCCCTATCTTTGAGGTTGTCGCCTCATGCTCAACCACTGCGGTCCGGTTATCTGACTCTATATACGGAAAGGTGTGTGCTCCGCATTTGTCACCTAATAAAAGGCTGTCACACTGCGAGTAATTTCTTGCATTTTCTGCGTTTGGCGAAACCTTTACCAATCCCCTATAGCTGTTTTGGCTGTAACCGGCAGAGATACCTTTGCTTACAATGCGGCTGCGGGTATTCTTGCCAATATGTATCATTTTTGTTCCGGTATCGGCCTGCTGATAGTTGTTTGTAACCGCTACCGAATAGAATTCAGAGACCGAATTGTCCCCCTTTAGGATGGTACTTGGATATTTCCATGTAATGGCGGAACCGGTCTCAACCTGCGCCCAGAAAAGACGGCTGTTCTCACCCTTGCAGATACCGCGCTTTGTAACAAAGTTATAGATACCTCCCCTACCCTGCCTGTCTCCGGGATACCAATTCTGGACAGTTGAATACTTAACCTCTGCATCTCTCATAACCACTATCTCAACCACTGCCGCATGAAGCTGGTTTTCATCCCTTTGAGGCGCTGTACACCCCTCTAAGTAGCTCACATAAGCCCCCTCATCTGCAACAATGAGGGTTCTTTCAAACTGTCCGGTACCCTTTGCATTTATTCTAAAATAGGATGACAGTTCCATAGGGCATCTTACCCCTTTAGGGATATAGCAGAACGAACCGTCAGAAAAGACAGCCGAATTAAGTGCAGAGAAGAAATTGTCATTGTATGGGACTACACTTCCCAAATATTTTTTAACCAAATCCGGATAATCCCTCACCGCCTCCGAGAATGAACAGAATATTACACCTTTCTCGGCCAATGTCTCCCTAAATGTTGTCTTTACGGAGACACTGTCAAATACCGCGTCTACAGCCACACCTCCAAGCACGTTTCTTTCATGCAACGGAATGCCAAGTTTGTCAAAGGTTGCCTCCAACTCAGGGTCTATCTCCTTGCTCTCTTTCTTTGCAGCAGGTGCTGCGTAATATATAATATTCTGATAATCAATCTTAGGGATATTCAAATGAGCCCACGTGGGCATCTTCATTGTAATCCATTTTCTATATGCCTTGAGCCTGAACTCCAACAACCACTCAGGTTCACCCTTTTTTGCCGATATGAGACGAACTATATCCTCATTAAGTCCCTTTGGTATAAACTCCTGATCTACATTTGTTTCAAAACCATGTTCATACTCGGCATTGGCAATATTCTCAATTAAATTATTATTTTTGCTCATAGTGGCGCAAAGTTAATATTTTTGTAAAAATTTTATGATATGGAAGCTACAAATACCAATAATAACAACCCAAAACGCACAAAGATCGAGAGTATAGGAAAAATCAACCTCCTCGACCGGCTGTTTAAAGACACAGGGTATACCAACTCTGCATCATTCAACTATTCAGACAGCACCAAAGGGTATCTCACAACCCAGGCAATAATGTTGGAGGGTATAGATTTCGACCTCATATATACTCCACTCAAACATCTGGGTTACAAGGCTGTACTTCTTGCAATAGGCAACCTTTATGCTGCCGGTTATGCCCCGGTTGGGCTATCCGTAACACTTGCCCTGTCAAACAGATTTGTAGCAGAAAATATTATAGAACTTTGGACAGGAATGCTTGCTGCCGCAAAAGAGCACAAGATAAAAAACCTATCATTAGACCTCACCGCCTCCATTAACGGCCTCTCTATCTTCATCTCCGCCATTGGAGAGCAGGATTTGGAGACTATTAAGTCTTTTCCGCTTCCCGACAAAAACTCTCTTCTCTGCCTTACCGGTAATGTTGGAGCGGCTTATATGGGCCTGCATGTACTTGAGAGGGAGAAGATTGCCTTTAACAAGATACCTGCAGACAAGATAGCGGAATACAAGCAGCCCGATTTAAGCAAATACAAATATATTCTTTCCCAATATCTCAGCCCTGAGATTAATCCAAAGACCTTAGAGCAGTTTAAAGAGGTATCATTATGGCCGGCCGGAGGGGTATTCATTACAAAGGGACTTGCTGCAGCCGTTAAGGAGTTGTGCAAAAGATACGGATTTGGGGCAAGGGTCTACTTGGAGAAGATTCCTATTGCAATGCAGACCTTTGACTTTGCTCAAGAGATTGGTGTTGATGCCACAACAGCTGCACTTAATGGCGGAGACGATTATAAATTTCTGTTTGTAGTACCTTTAAGCGAACACGAAAAGTTCCATAAGGAGTTTCCTAACGTAGATATCATAGGCCACTTTACCGCAAACGATGCCGGCGAATACCTTGTCACCCCCGAAGGGACTACACTCGAACTCCGCGCCCAAGGCTGGTAACTACAGAATGTCCACCACTTTTCAGGATTGGACAGAAGTGTCTTGGCATCGGCCGGGCCTGTATGTTGGAATGTAAACTTATAGCCAAATCGTATTGAAGAACTTTAATAAAGGCTATCTCATCATTCAACATAATGTCTATGTCTGTACAACCTCAGAATACTTGGTTTACCAAGTGTTTCAGGTTGTAGACAAAAGAATCATGATTATCAATAAGCAGAATTCTCTTTCTTATCAAATTCATCTCTACAGATTCACCTCTTTTTCAACTGAATAATCCAAATCGTTGTGATCCAAGTAGTCTAACAAGTCATTGTTTACATCTATCTTTATTTTTTTGGAGAAGAAATCTGCCGCAATCTGCTTCTCGTAATCCAAAATTTTAATAGACAACATTTTATGCCCTTTATTTCTCTTAAGCTCCTTTACAAACCCTTTTCTAAAATTCTCTGTAAGCTTGTGAACAGGAATATTTATGGTAAAAGTCTTAATGAAATCATCTTTTGTATTGGCCAAAAGAACCATGCGCTTTATCTTAAGTTCACAATCAATCTGTTGCGGTTTCTCCTCCCCTTCGCTCTTTTTGGTGTCTTCGTCCTTCTTGGCAAAGTATTTTGGAGTTATCTTACATTTCATAAACACAGCATTACCATCCTCCAAGAATGGCATGAATGTCTCATAATCCTTACCGAACAGCCTGAAATTTACACTTCCGTTAAAATCCTCTATTGTAAAATCAGCCCATGGCTTTCCACTCTTCTGCGATACTTTTCTAGATACTCCGGTAATAAGCCCGCCTAAAAAGAGTTCCTTATTCTGAAATTCCGCATTTATAGAGGCGTCTTTTGTCATCTGTCCGGCCTCGGGAAGAGAAACAGTTGTAAAGTTCTTAAGCTCAAACTTGAACATATCCAACGGATGGGCAGACAGGTACATTCCCACAAGCTCCTTCTCTTTTTTAAGGAACTCTAACTTGTTGTATTCTCCCGGAATGGGAATATCCGGCGGAACCGGTTTAAACTCCTCTACATCTCCAAAAAGGGAGTTACCCATATTTACTGCATCTGTCTGCAATTTAGTACCATACCTGCAAAGTGCATCTATAAACTGTTCCTCCTTGTTATTGAATTTAAAGAACTGGTCTCTGTTAATTCCTTCAAATGAATCAAAGGCTCCTGCATACACAAGCGATTCAACAGTTTTTCTGTTTATTGAACCTGCACTTGCAACCCTCTCTATAAAATCGAATATATCCTTGTACGGTCCTTTTTCTCTTCCCTTTACAATGCTGTCCACCACATTTGCACCAACCCCTTTTACACCTGCCATTCCAAAACGGATCTCTCCTTTTTTGTTAACGGTGAATCTTAGATCAGACTCGTTTACATCGGGGCCTAATACGGCAATTCCCATCTTTTTGCACTCATCCATCAACTTGGTAATCTCATCCATATTGTTGAGGTTCTTACTAAGGTTGGCAGCCATAAACTCGGCCGGGTAGTTGGCCTTCATATAGCCTGTCTGGTACGCCACCCATGCATAACAGGTTGCATGGGACTTGTTGAACGCATACTGGGCAAAGGCTGTCCAGTCTTTCCATATCTTCTCCAATACCTCCTTTGGATGCCCGTTAGCCACTCCCCCTTCAAAGAACTTGGCCTGCAACTCCATCATTTTATCTATAAGCTTTTTACCCATAGCCTTTCGCAATCCGTCTGCCTGTCCTTTGGTAAAATTTGCCAACTTTTGGGACAGCAACATCACCTGCTCCTGGTAGACTGTAACTCCGTAGGTGTTGGAAAGAATGCTCTCCATGTCGGGAAGATCGTACTCTATCTTCTGCTCCCCTTTTTTACGGGCAACAAAATCCGGAATATAGTCCATAGGACCGGGACGGTAGAGGGCATTCATAGCTATGAGATCTTCAAATCTGTTGGGCTGAAGCTCCCTTAGCCACTTCTGCATTCCCGGACTTTCAAACTGGAACACTGCAACGGTATCTCCACGGCTAAAGAGGTCGAATGTTGCCTTGTCATCTATTGGAATTGCCTCAATATCTATATCTATTCCTCTATGTTTCTTTACATTGTTTACGGCCTCTTTTAATATGGATAAGGTTCTTAGCCCAAGGAAGTCCATCTTAAGCATTCCCACATCCTCTATAAAGCTTCCCTCGTATTGGGATACCCACATATCCTCTCCTGTCTCCTTATCCTTTGCAATGCAGATTGGGATATGTTTTGTAAGATTATCCCTACCAATAATAATGGCACAAGCATGTACACCAGTATTTCTTACCGTCCCCTCCAATTTCTGCGCGTACTCCAAAGTCTCGTGAACTCCGGGAATAGGTGAAGCCTCGTAAGCCTCATGTATCTCAGGTACCAACTTTATGCAATTTGCCACCGTAACCTTAACTTTCTTCTCCTCGGTGCCTACAACATTGCCGTTTTCATCCTTTTTCTCAACTATATCCGGAGGAAAGGAGTCCGGGATGAGCTTAGTTAACCTGTCACTTTCGGGCAGGGGCACATTCTGAATTCTGGCTATATCCTTTATGGCACTTTTGGTTGCCATTGTACCAAAGGTTACAACATGAGACACATGATCTTTCCCATATTTCCCCTCAACATACTTGAGCACCGTTCCACGCCCTTCATCATCAAAGTCTATATCTATATCCGGCATGGAGATTCTGTCGGGATTAAGGAAACGCTCAAACAGCAAATCGTATTTGATTGGGTCCAAGTTGGTAATACCCAAACAGTAGGCAACTACGGAGCCTGCCGCCGAGCCTCTGCCCGGGCCTACCCATACCCCCATCCCTCTTGCGGCTTTAATGAAATCTTGCACTATAAGGAAGTAATCCGGGAACCCCATCTTCTTTATGGTAGCCAGTTCAAAGTCTATCCTCTCTCTTGTTGCGTCGTCTATTGTCTTATAGTGCCTCTCCGCACCCTCATATACCAAATCTCTAAGATAATCATTTGAATCCGAGTATTTGTCGGGAATAGGAAAAATAGGAAGAACGTGCCCTTTGTCTATGGTGTAACGCTCTATCTTATCTACTATCTCCATTGTATTCTCCAACACCTCGGGGTGATCCGGGAAGAGAGCCAGCATCTCCTCTGTTGTCTTCATATACTCCTGTTGGGTATATTTCATACGCTTTGGCTCATCGAAATTCACGTTGGTGGTGAGGCAGATAAGGCGGTCGTGTGCAGGCCCGTCCTCCTTGTTGGTAAAATGGACGTCGTTTGTTGCAATTACCTTAATACCCAATTCTTTAGACATCTTAAGGATCTCTGCGTTGACCTTTTGTTGCAACGGGTAAGCCTGTTCGTTATAGCCCGGCAGTTCTGTTTTGTGCAACATCACCTCAAGGTAGTAGTCATCTCCAAAAAGATTCTTGTACCAACGTGCTGTTTCGTATGCTGCTTCTATGTTGTCTTCTGTAATGAATTTTGGGATCTCGCCTCCAAGGCAGGCAGATGAACATATAATGTTTTCGTGATATTTTTCTAATATCTCGTGGTCTATTTTGGGTTTGTAGTAAAAGCCCTCTGTCCAGCCTGTGGATACAATCTTTACAAGGTTATAATACCCCTCCAAGTTCTTGGCTAAAAGAATAAGGTGATTTGCAGACTGGTCCTCTTTTCCTCTTTTTGAGAAGCGGCCTTCGGGATTAACATACACTTCACAGCCTACTATGGGTTTTATGTCTGGAAATTTTTTGGCAACTTTAAAGAACTCCTTAACACCAAACATATTACCATGATCTGTTATGGCAAGTGCAGGTTGACCGTTAGCCTGCACCTTTTTAAAATGAGATTCTATAGAAGATGCTCCATCCAATATAGAATAGTATGTATGTACATGTAAATGAGCAAATTGCATTCCAATAAAGTTTGTTGTATCCTCTACAAAAATACAACAATTCCCGTATGTTTTAAAGTTTATTGTTCGCTTTATCAGCTTTGGCTTGGTGTAGAAATGCCATCTAAGCTAATTAAAGTTGCAAAAAAAAGCTGTAAATTTTGGGGGTAGTAGATTTTTATATTAACCGGCGTAAATTCGTAAGATTATATGTACGTTTGAATATGATGTCACAATAACACCTACCAGATTAACTTGGGGAAGGTATGCATATTCGCGCATTAAATAGTTGTAATTTAAGCACAGTAAAGTCCACAAACGGCAGCAAACAATTGCTGCAATTTGCGGACTTTTTTCTCCTGACTTCGTCACTCAAAAAATATCAATATTATAATTGGCTGATAAATAGTATTTTGTAATTTTGTGTCACCC
>UQWT01000042.1 GCA_900544815.1 uncultured Bacteroidales bacterium
AGATAGAAAGGACATGCGGCATATCCTCATATATCACAGAGGAGAATACGGTACTTACAGCAGCTTATAAAAAACTTGCATGGAATAAAGATGTACAGATGATTGCCGACTAAAGCAGACCGGCAACCATCTGTTATTAATTATTGTATCTACTCCCTGCCTGGAATCTCCTCGTTTGCATGTTCATCCAATCTGTTACCCCAAAGGTAGTATTTTGTTTCCGATGCTAAAACACCGCTTAACAAAATCAATGACAATAAGTTTGGTATTGCCATAAGCGCATTTGTAATATCTGCCAGATTCCAGACAAGCGTAAGATCTACAACTGAACCCACGAATATAAGGACTATCCACACCAATCTATAGTAGCGCACAATCTTTTTGCTTGTAAGATATTCAACCGCTTTCTCTGCATAATAGCTCCAGCCCAATATTGTTGAAAATGCAAATGTTATAAGGCCTATGGTTAGAATAGGTGTTCCAATAAAAGGTATTTTGGAGAATGAAACTTGCGTAAGTTTTGCTCCGTCTGCATAGCTTATATCCGGATGAGCCACAATGCTGCTAACAAGCACAAGCCCTGTTAGCAGGCATATTACAACTGTATCCCAAAATGTTGCGGTAGAGCATATAAGTGCCTGCCTTACAGGATTTCTGGTCTGCGCTGCTGCAGACATGATAGGGGCAGATCCTAATCCTGATTCATTTGAGAAGAGTCCACGAGCTATTCCGAATCTTGCCACCATGATGATAGAAGCACCTACAAATCCTCCGCCTGCCGCTGCGGGATTAAATGCAGATTTTACAATAAGTGTAAGCGCTTCCCACACATAAGCATGATTAAAGCAAAGAATTGCAATGCAACCACCTACATAAAAGACAGCCATAAACGGCACCAAGACTCCACATACCTTTGCTATTCCTTTAACTCCAAAAATAATTACAAGTGCAACAAGGCCGGCCATTACAAGCCCCGAAATATATGTTGGAACTCCATTGGTTCCAGGTCCAAATATATTTGGTTCAGAAAGTAATGTAGAGATAGCATTGGCCTGCACTGTATTACCAATTCCAAATGCAGCAAGAGCAGTAAATATGCAGAACAGAACGGCAAGCCACTTCATCTTAAGGCCCCTTTCCAACGCATACATCGGGCCACCTAACATAGTGCCGTCTGATGTTCTTACCCTGTACTTAATAGCAAGCAACCCCTCTCCATATTTTGTTGCAATACCCAAAACTCCTGTAAGCCAGCACCAGAACACCGCTCCTGGTCCACCAAGAGCTACTGCCGTTGCCACACCTATAATATTACCTGTTCCAATTGTAGCTGCAAGCATTGTTGCAAGTGTGTGGAACGGGCTCACATCTCCTTTACTCTCTTTGTCGGGAGTAACAGACAGCTTAATGGCTTTTAATATTTTTCTTTGAGGAAACCCAAGCCTTATTGTCAAAAAAATATGAGTACCAAAAAGAAGGATGATCAATGGCCATCCCCACAGAAAATCCGACACGGATTTAATGATTGCGTTAAAATTTTCCATAGTATTTGATGTATGACTAAAGTTTTTTTAATGTTAGGTCGATACAAATATACGAGATTTCGCACTATTAAAGTGCATTCTCATTTCTTTTTTGCACTATTATAGTGCAATCATTCGAAAAGCATCATTTCGGTCAACTTCACGGAAAGGTTGCAGGATTATTGGTGTAAATTGTGATTTATATATAAATTTGCACAGATCATAATTAAAATATACATATTAGCATATGAAAAACTTAATTAACAACTCGTTAAGGATGCTATTATCGGCATTCTTGCTTATGATTCTCCTGTCGTGCCAAGATAAGGCTAAGGAAGAGAAACAGTACAGCCCCATCACACAAAAGCTAGTCGATTTGGTGAAGAGCGACGAACGTATCAAGTCACTCCTCATGGAAGCCATCGAGAAAGGCAAGAAAATCAATCCAGACTCCTCCACCAACCCGGCACAATCGCTGGAAGAATATTATAACTTCATCGACCATTCGCAGACTGCCATGCCGTGGGATGTCATTTTCTGTCCCGGGCAGCCCAGCATCTTCGGACGAATGTATCAGGCTCTGTGCTATTGCTATTTCATCAACTGCATGCCGCTGGAGGCGTTGGAAAACGAAACGCTGTTTACGAATTCAGTGCAATACGTGGAACCTTACCGCAGCTGGCTGGTAGATTACTGCAAGTCGTGGGGAAGCTTCCTCTCGTCACCAGAATCCTGGAACAAGGAGTACGAGGAGCTGATGATGCAGCAAGAAGAATTGGGCATGACCAACGGATGGTATGAAGACCCGTCGAACTGGCATTCATTCAACGACTTCTTCTGCCGTCGCTTAGCCTCTCCCGACCAACGGACTATCACCTCACCGGAAGATAATTCCATCGTGGCTTCTCCGGCCGATTGTGTTCCACAGGGTGTTTGGAAGATTGATAACGAATCCTACATCATCACGGATGAAAAGATCGCGGTGAAATCTCGCGTGTTCAATTCCGTACGCAACCTTATCGGCCCGGACAGCCCTTATTGTGATGCCTTTGCCGGAGGTACGTTCTATCACGCTTTTCTCAATGCCAATGACTACCACCGCTATCACTTCCCATTATCGGGTGTTATCCGCGAACTTCGCATCATTCCGGGAGATGACGCTTTGGGTGGAAAAATCACTTGGGAGCCTGATTTAAAGCAATATGTAGTAGACTGTTCCGTTCCGGGCTGGCAAAGCATCGAAACGCGCGGACTGGCTATCATCGAAACAGATACACATGGATTGGTGGCCGTGATGCCGATCGGTATGTCGCAAGTGGCTTCTGTCAATTTCACGGAAGGATTACAGGTGGGTGATCGGGTTAAAAAAGGCGATGAACTGGGCTATTTCCTGTTCGGAGGTTCGGATTTCGTGCTGGTATTCCAGAAAGATGCGGACTTCCGCCTGATCTCTCCAAAGGCTGGAGACAACACATGGCAACACATCCTGATGGGTGAAAAGTTGGGCGAAGTGAAGTCAGTTAAATAACAAGATTCGTTGAGTAGGAGGAAAACAAAGGGAGTGTCTTGTTAGACACTCCCTTTTGGCATTTGTCACAGAATCAATGTGCCACCAGACCTCCGTCTACCAGATAATGCCCTCCCGTGCAGAAACTTGACGCGTCGGAAGCCAGGAAATACACCATTTCCGCCACCTCCTCCGGGCGTCCCGCGGAACCTCTTGCATACAGGGCGTTCTCCTCGCGCCAATAGTCATCGATGCTGCAATGATTCTCTTGGGCAAACTTCTCAAACAGATTGTCTACCAAAGGCGTGTGGATAGTTCCTGCGCACACGGCGTTGACACGGATGTTCTTTGGTCCGAGGTCTATGGAGAGACTTCGGGTGATTTGTCCCAGCGCACCTTTGGTCAGCCCATATCCGAAACTGTGCGCCTTGCCAACGAACCACTGGTCCGAAGCGCTGATAACCACAGTCCCTCCTCCCGCACGAATGATGTGCGGCACCGCCTCGCGGAGCGTGTTCACCGTACCGTAGATATTGGTCTGGATCATCAGATCCAACTCCTCGTCCGAAATGTCCAGCAACGTGTTGCAGCGATGGATGCCCGCGTTGGCCACCACGCTGTCCAGCCGGCCGAATCTCTTCACGATTTCCTCTACAGCACGATGGATGTCAGCACGGTTCCGGGTATTGCCCGACACAAAAATCAATTGTTCCGGACGGTTTATCTCTTCCATCCGTTCGCGAGCCGCCTCCTCATTGATGTCCATGAACCCCACGTTCCATCCCTGTTGGATGAATTTCTTAACCGAAGCGGCACCGATACCGGTAGAACCGCCTGTAATGAGTACTGTTTTCATACGAATGATTTATTTAGATTGTTAGTGAATTGCCCATCAAATGCCCGGTTGACGGTTGGTCTGTTGCTATCGTCTGTGCAACTGCTGCATAAAACCAGCAGGCAAGGCAAGAAAACAAGAATTTTATTCATTCAATTCATATTTAACGTGAATTCGATATAAAGTACAAATTTAAGAGTTACCACTAAGTTCTCTGAGACCAAAATTACAAAGATTTATCGTATAGCAGAAATTTTTCACTATGAATTAAAGCAGTTTTTTCACGACAGCCTATCGCACTTTGCTGAAGAATGATACGGCAAGTAACGACATGTTGATAGAATATACCCAACGGATAATAGACCATACCGCCATGCTGATAGCCGAGGCGGAGGGCAAGATAAAGAGTCATTTGAAAGCATGAGGAATATAGTGATTCTGAACAGCTTGGCATTATCTTATCCGTTGATAGTCAAATAAAATACTTCATACTATCACAAATATAGGAATAATTACTATATTTGAACCATCAATGGGCCAGTTCATTTATTAATCATTAATTTAGGGATTTATGAAAAATCTTTGCTCCAGATATATAGTCTTATTAGCTATTATTGCAGTTAGTTTTTCATCGTGCAAAAAAGAGAAAACAGAACCGGAATCTCCATTCTCTTCTGAACGATTAGCCATGAAGTTTGTACAGGATGTAATGAAAGAGTATTACTATTGGAACAAAACGGCTCCTTATCCCAATTATATGAATTATACTGATATTTATAAATTCTTTAAGGAATCGTTGGTTGAATCTGATAGATGGAGCTGGATGATGGATGGGAAAACTTATACAGAAGAGGAGACCGGTGTATATACTTCGTACGGGGCCTCTTTAGGGCAGGCTGTTGAGTACTATAATGACTACTCTGTATATATAAGATATGTGTATAAGGATTCTCCGTTCGACAAAGCAGGGGTAACTCGCGGATGGTCTATTCAAAAGATTAATGGAGTTGACGTAAAAACACTTATAAAGAATGAAACCTTTAATAAAGAGTTTGACAAGGATGGTAATACATTTACCTTTAATGATACGGCCGGAAATATTAAAGAGATAAAGATTAACAAGAGCTCTATTTATGCGCCATCCGTTTTAGTTGCAAAAGTATTTGATAAGCTGGAATACAGTTGGTTAGATCAACCTGTGGGTTATATAAACTACCTCTCTTTTAATCAGAATATGCTTGATGAGATAAAATCGGCTGTTGCAACGGTAAAGAGTTCAGGGGCAAAGCATCTCATTTTGGATTTAAGGTATAATGGAGGAGGGAGTGCCAAAGCATCAGCCCTTTTAGCTTCACTTATTGCCAACAGCGGATGTGACGGTAAAATTCTTGTTAAGAGGAAACATAATTCCAAGTACTCGGCATTAGACAATGATAAAAAAACAATCTCTATAATAGAGAGAACTCAAGAATCTTTAGATCTCAACGATATCTATGTTATATCGGGAAAAGGTACGGCTTCGGCAAGTGAAGTTATAATCAATGGCCTAAAGCCGCTTATGAATATAATTCAGGTAGGACAGACAACGTACGGCAAGCCTAATGGCATGTATCTGTTTCTCTACCCGCAAAAAGCTGATATACCAGATTATGTTTTCCTTCCAATCTGTTTCTACTCCGTAAATTCTTTAGGAGAAGGGGATTATGATAAAGGTTTGCTTCCCGACAACTACAGGGCAGATTATCCGTGCACAGACTGGGACAACGATGAGATAGTTGTTGCCTGCCTAAAAAAGATTGCTAATGGGAGTTTCCCAGACCTTCCAAAAGTGTCTGCAGACGCTGTTGATGTAAGAGCAGATGATGCTAATGTAATCATACAGACAGACGAGATGAAAAAGGGATACGGGCGCTGTACTGTTACTTTACCTTAAAGTTATCTCTTAAAAAAGCCACCTTTTCATAAAGAGTAATCTTATTAAAAAAGAAGTTGAATAGCGATGCTACTTTAAAACAGCATCGCTATTCAGCTTCTTGCCATCTGTACGGGTTATGTACTTTATTACAGTGTTCTCTTTATCTCAACAATTTGGTAGGCCTCAACAACATCTCCTATATGGATGTCATTATAACCCTCTATGTTAAGACCGCAGTCATATCCTGCAGCAACCTCCTTAACATCATCCTTGAATCGTTTCAAAGAGCCTAAAGTACCGGTGTAAACCACTATGCCATCCCTAATTATACGAACTTTGGCCGTTCTCGTAAGCTTACCCTCCTTAACCATACATCCGGCAATGGTACCAACCTTTGATATTTTGAAAGTCTCTCTAACCTCTGCGGTAGCGGTAACCTCCTCCTTCTCCTCTGGAGCTAGCATACCCTCAATACCGCTTTTAACCTCGTTAATAGCATCATAGATAACAGAGTATAACCTTATCTCTATCTCCTCCTTCTCTGCCAATTTCCTTGCACTTGCAGACGGTCTAACCTGGAAACCTATTATAATTGCATTTGATGCAGCTGCCAAAAGAACATCCGATTCCGATATTGCACCAACCGCCTTATGGATTACATTTACATGAATCTCATCTGTTGAAAGCTTTATGAGCGAATCAGACAATGCCTCAATAGAGCCATCCACATCACCTTTGATAATAACATTGAGTTCCTGGAAGTTGCCAATTGCAATTCGTCTGCCAATCTCCTCGAGAGTAATATGTTTCTGAGTACGCAATCCCTGTATTCGCAACAGCTGCTCCCTCTTGTTTGCAATCTCTTTTGCCTCCCTCTCATCTTCAAAGACATTAAACTTCTCACCTGCTGTAGGAGCGCCGTTAAGGCCCAAGATAGATACAGGAGTAGATGGACCTGCCTCTGTAACCTTCTGACCTCTCTCGTTGAACATAGCCTTTACCCTTCCGGTATAGCAACCGCTCAACATAACATCACCAACCCTAAGGGTTCCCTCCTGAACCAATATTGTGGCGAGGTATCCCCTACCTTTATCCAATGAGGACTCTATAACCGTACCTATGGCACGTTTGTTAGGATTAGCTTTAAGCTCCAGCAGATCTGCCTCAAGCAGAACCTTGTCCAAAAGCTCGTCTACACCCGTACCCTGTTTTGCCGAGATCTCCTGACACTGGTATTTGCCGCCCCAATCCTCAACAAGGATATTCATATTGGCTAACTGTTCCTTTATCTTCTCCGGGTTTGCACCGGGCTTATCTATCTTGTTTATAGCAAAAATCATTGGAACACCCGCTGCTTGTGCGTGGTTAATGGCCTCAATGGTCTGAGGCATTATGGCATCATCTGCTGCTACAATTATAATCGCCAAGTCTGTAATCTTTGCACCACGAGCACGCATAGCTGTAAATGCCTCATGTCCCGGAGTATCCAGGAACGTGATACGCCTTCCGGTAGGAAGTTTTACATTGTACGCACCAATGTGCTGGGTAATACCACCTGCCTCACCGGCAATAACATTAGTTTTTCTTATATGATCCAACAAAGAGGTCTTACCATGGTCTACGTGTCCCATAACAGTAACAATAGGCGGTCTCTCAACCAAATCCTCCGGAGCATCTGCCTCATTCTCGCTGTCTATAGCCTCTTGAATATCTGCGGTAACAAACTCTATCTTATAACCAAACTCCTCTGCAACAAGCACAAGTGCCTCTGCATCCAATCTTTGGTTTATAGATACCATAAGGCCAAGGTTCATACAAGCTTCAATAACCTTTGTCACAGGAACATTTATCATTACAGAAAGGTCGTTTACGGTTACAAACTCGGTAACTTTCAATACATTGCTTTCCATCTGCTCCTGTTCTACCTCCTCCATCATCTTTTGGGAGTTAAGTTCCCTCTTCTCTTTACGATATTTTGAGCCTTTGGTCTTACCCTTGCCCTCAATCATTTTAAGGTATGTCTCCTTAATCTGCTTCTGTACTGCATCCTCATCAATCTCAACAGGCTTTATAGGCTTGAAGTCAGATTTTTTCTTCTTTCCTCCCTCGTTGAATTTGCCCTTCTTGTTCTGTCCGTTCTGGTTCTGCTGGTTGCCCTGATTCTTGTTCTTGTCCCTTGAGTCCTTACCCTGATTTTTACCTGCAACCTTTGCAACATCAACCTTAACTTTCTGATTATGGATTCTTTCTCGCTTGCCCTTGTTGTTCTTGAAATCAGATGAAGGTTTCTTCTTGTCAAACTGCGAAAGATCCATCTTTCCAATACTTTTAGGACCTGTAAGTTTCTCTACAACCGTCTCTATATGTACTACAACATTATCCTCTTTAGGGCTTTGCTGCGGCTGTCGAGCCTGCAAAGTCTTGTTCTGCTGTTTATCTTCCTGCACTTTCTGCTTGTTGTTATTAGGTTTGTTATTATTTGAGCTCTGATTTTCATTTACGGGTTTCGCACTCTGCTGTTTTGGGGGATTTTTGGCAGAGAACTGGTTGCCCTTCTCTTTAGGTGCCTGCTGTGCTTTGTTCTCCTGCAAAGGTCTGTTAGCTGCCTCTTTTTTCACAGCTTCGTTCCTTCTCTCCTCCTCTGCCGCAAACTCCTTCTTTGGTTCGGGTTTTACTACATTAGGCTGTTGCTGTACCGGCTTTGGCTCTGGTTGTTTTACAGGTTGTTGCTGAACAGGCTGTGGCTGGACAGGCTGCGGCCTAACCGGCTGCGGCTTAACCGGCTGGCCCTTTTTGTCGAGCTCTATTTTACCCAAAATCTTAGGTCCCTTAACAACATCATTGACATTGGATTTTATAAGAATCTCCTTAACCGGCTCCTCATCATCATCATCCTGTTCTTTCTCCTTTGACTGTGTAATGTCCTTGACTTTAATGGCAACCTTCTTGCTCTCCTCTTTAACTATCTGCTCCTTCTTAAACTCCTTCTCAACCAAAGCATACGCATCACCATCTAATTTTGCATTTGGATTAGCTTCTATCGTTATCCCCTTCTTACCAAGAAATTCTCTTAGAGTATTGAGCCCAATATTATACTCTTTCAATACTTTACTAATTCTTATACTCGCTTTTTCTGTCATATATTATCCCCCTTTTTTATTAGTTATTTACCCTCATCCTCAAACTCTGCCCTAAGAATCTTCTGTACCTCCTCAACAGTCTCCTCCTCAAGGTCTGCACGTTTTACAATATCATCAACAGAGAGCGCAAGAACACTCTTTGCCGTATCGCAACCTATATTTCTAAGAGCATCAATAACCCACTGTTCAATCTCATCCGAGAACTCTGTAAGAAGAACATCTTCCTCCTCTTCGTCTAGCTCCCTGAATACCTCTATCTCCTTACCAACCAACTCACTGGCAAGTTTAATATTGCTTCCGCCCTTTCCAATTGCGAGAGAAACCTCAGAAGGTTTAAGCGAAACATATATCTTTCCGTCTTCATCCGAAACCTTTATAGATGAAATCTTTGCAGGGCTCAACGCTCTCTGCACAAGAAGCTGTGTATTAGTTGTCCAATTGATTATATCTATATTCTCGTTCCTAAGTTCCCTAACAATACCATGGATTCTTGAGCCCTTTACACCAACACAAGCTCCTACCGGATCTACCCTCTCATCATACGACTCAACCGCAACCTTTGCACGCTCACCCGGAATTCTCACAACCTTCTTAATAGTTATAAGGCCGTCAAAAATCTCCGGAACCTCCTGCTCGAACAATCTCTCCAAAAACTTAGGAGTGGTTCTTGAGAGAAGAATTACAGGATTATTGTTCTTCATCTCAACCTTATCTACAATAGCCTTTACTGTATCCCCCTTTCTAAAGTTGTCAGTAGGGATCTGGTCCTGTTTAAGAAGACGAAGCTCATTGTCGTTCTCATCCATAACCAAAATCTCCTTCTTCCATGCCTGATAAACCTCGCCAATAATAATCTCTCCCAACTTATCCTTATACAGATTGTAAAGATTAGCCTTCTCAATATCCATTATCCTACCCTGAAGATTCTGTCTAAGATTAAGAATGCCCCTCCTTCCAAAAGACTCCAATTTCACCTCTTCGGCATACTCGTCACCAATCTCAAATGAAGAATCTATCTTGTCTACCTCCTCCTTTGAAATCTGCGTATTAGGATCTTCAACATGCTCAACCACAGTTCTGTTCCTCCATATCTCAACATCTCCCCTATCGGTATTTATAATAACGTCAAAGTTATCTGCACTGCCGTACATCCTTGCAAGCTGAGTCTTAAAGATATCCTCTAAAACGCTCATCATGGTAGCACGATCTATATTCTTGGTCTCCTTAAACTCCGCGAACGTGCTTATTAAATTTATCCCTTCCATATTAGATTATATATTTTTAATTTTTATTCTCTTCCCGACAACTACTGTTTTTTGTTGTTATTCTTATTATCTCAATCCCCACAAAGGCAACCTTATAGCTGCTATTTAAACTTTATGACAGGTCTGCAACTCTTGATATTGTCAAAAGCAAAAAAGACACTCCTTGTGACCTCTGTCTTTCTCTTTGCCCCCGGCTCTTTTACCTTTTCCGTTACAGACACCTCTATTCCATTTTCTGCAACAGAAGATATAACAGCTGTAATCTTTCCTCCGGCACCTTTTTTTATCCCATCATTCTCTGCACCAAGCTGTTTTACAACAATCTCCACCTCTTCTCCCTTAAATTTTTCATATTGCTCCAAAACCTTAAAAGGCTGGTCCAAACCTGCAGATGTTACAGTGAGCGAATAATCATGTACATCCCTGTCAAACGCATCGGAAACAATATGATCTATATCCACACAGTTCTCTATCTTCACATCTGAATCTTTAGACTCTACTGTAATCTCAACATCATCATCTTTAGAGATGGTTATATCCACAAGAAACAGGTTATGAGAACCTAAGTAATCTGCAATAACTTTTGAAATATCCTCTTTTGTCATACATCTGCATTTTTAACAAAAAGAGCCAACCTCTTCTGAGGCGGGCTCTCTTCACTTTCCTTTCTGCCGCAAAAGTACTAACAATTAATCAAATATGCAAACTCTCACTCAAAAAAAAACCGAAAGTTTTACACTTTGTCGGGAAGCAAAATTTACAAACGTCTGTCTGCCTCAATTACGGCGTGAGCCAACTTTATTGTCTCTGCCCCCTCTTTAACATCGTGAACCCTAATGATATCCGCCCCACGCACAAGAGCTAAGAGGTTAAGAGCCACCGTACCGCAAAGAGCCTCGGCCGGATTGGTCCCCAACAGCTTCCATATCATCCCCTTGCGAGACAGCCCAATAAGAATCTTTCGCCCCAACTCACTTTTAATCCTGCCCGTATTGCAAAGCAGATCGTAATTCTGTTCAATAGTCTTGGCAAAGCCCAATCCCGGATCCACAATATAATCTGTAATACCATACCCCGCAGCCCTTTTCTCAAACTCCTTAAAATACCCGATAACCTCATTCACAACACCATTAGGGTAGTTGCACATCTGCTGCATGGTAGATGGTGTACCTCTCTTATGCATAACAATATAAGGAAGTTTCAGCTTCCCTACAATTGGCAGCATCTTGGGATCATCTTCACCGGCAGAGATATCATTGACAATAAACTCCCCTATTGTATCGTAAGCAAGTTCAACAGTCCTGCTGTAAAAAGTATCTATTGAGATCCTATATGGTCTGTTGGATGGAAGAATGGACAAAACAGGCTTAAGATACTTCCACTCCTGCTCCTGGCTCACAGGGATTGAACCCGGGCGGGTTGAACAACCTCCAAGATCTATTATATCTGCACCAAGCTCATACATCTCCTCTATTCTCCTTATAGCCATCTCAGCATTGGTACATCGGCTCTCCTCAAAAAAGGACTCATTATTGATATTCAGTATTCCCATCAACTCCTTCATAACCGTATTCTTTATATGTTGTACCGGCAAATGTATGAAAACATGTTGGATTTTTGCTACTTTTGTGCTTTTAACAGATTACCCATTTATGATAGAGAACAGATTAACAGCTATTACGCCAATAGACGGCAGATACAAAGATAAAGTAGAAAAGCTTGCAGATTATTTTTCTGAATATGCTCTTATCAAATACCGTATAAGAGTGGAGGTTGAATATTTCATAGCACTTTGCGAGCTGCCGTTGCCTCAACTTGCAGACTTTGACAAGACAAAGTTTGAAGCACTCAGAAATTTGTACATAGAATTTACCCCTGAGGATGCAGAAAAGGTAAAGGCAACTGAAAAGATTACAAATCACGACGTTAAAGCTGTTGAATATTACATAAAAGAGGCTTTTGAAGAGTTAGGTATAGCCAAATACAAAGAGTTTGTACATTTTGGGCTAACCTCACAAGACATAAACAACACGGCAGTTCCGCTCTCGCTTAAAGAGGGTATAGAGGAGTGCTGGTTGCCGCTTGTAGACAATGTTGTCGAGACCCTTACAAACATGTCAAAAGAGTGGGAGAATGTACCTATGTTGGCTCATACACACGGACAACCGGCCTCTCCTACAAGATTAGGAAAGGAGTTTTACGTATTTGTAGCAAGAGTAAACGAGCAGTTAAGGTTGCTTAATACAATACCATACTCTGCAAAATTCGGCGGGGCGACAGGAAACATGAATGCCCACAATTTTGCCTATCCGGGCATAGACTGGAACTCTTTTGCCGTAGATTTTGTGGAAAACAGGTTAGGGCTTAAACGCTCCTACCCCACCACCCAGATTGAGCACTACGACAACCTTGCGGCCCTGTTCCAAAACATGGAGAGGATAGATACCATATTAATGGATCTTTGCAGAGACGTATGGACATATATATCAATGGATTACTTTAAGCAAAAAGTAAAGGCGGGAGAAGTTGGTTCATCTGCAATGCCGCATAAGGTAAACCCAATAGATTTTGAAAACGCAGAGGGCAACTTTGGAGTTGCAAATGCCATATTCACACATTTGGCCTTAAAACTACCATTATCCAGAATGCAGAGGGATCTTACAGACTCAACAGTTCTTAGAAACGTTGGTGTTCCAATTGCACACTCAATGATAGCATTAAAATCACTCGCCAAAGGATTGGGAAAACTTATTCTTCACCGCGAGACATTAGAGAGGGATTTGGAGAACAACTGGGCAGTTGTAGCGGAAGCCATTCAGACAGTACTCAGGCGCGAGGGCTACCCTAACCCGTACGAAACTCTAAAAGCGCTTACCCGCGGACACGACGGCATAAACAGGGAGAGCATTGCAGAATTTATAAAGGGGCTTAACGTCTCTGACTCTGTTAAAAAAGAGCTTCTATCCGTCACCCCTCAGAACTATGTTGGAAAATAGACAATTAAATATTGCAATATGAGAAGGACATTAGGTTTTATATGTTTTATTTTACTCACAGTTTCCGCTTTAGGGCAAAGCAGGATACATGTGGATTATGATAAATATTTTACCCCTTACAGGATGAGGTTGGATTTGGTTTTTGCCGGTGACGCTGCAAAACAGGAAGTTTTCCTTGGAAACATATCTAAGGAGGTTGAATGGAGCGGTTCCAAAACCATACTTGCAGATCCGTTTGAGTATGGAGAGTATTTTTTGGAGGTAATAGCAAAAAACAATGTTGTAATATTTTCAAAAGGATTCAACACACTGTTCCAGGAGTGGCGCACAACGGCAGAGGCAAAGGAGATTAGAAAGGCTTTCAATTCATCTTATGTAATCCCTTACCCGCAGGATCCTGTAACAATAAGGATAAGCGAACGGAGAAAGGATACCGGGGAATTTGAAGAACTTGCATCGTTCAAGGTAGACCCTAACGACAAACTCATCTGCACAAAGCCAGACAATCATTTTAAGATAGACACACTGCTTTACAACGGAGAGTGTTCCAAGAAGGTAGACCTGCTGTTTGTTGCAGAGGGATACACTAAAGAGGAGATGACCAAGTTTAGAAAAGACGCTGCAAAATTCATGGGGTATCTTTTTGAGATGGAGCCATATAAGAGCCGCAAAAACGATTTTAACATTTGGGCAGTTGAATCTGAAAGTGAGGATAGCGGCACAGACTTTCCGCACCTTGATATCTGGAAAAACACCGCAGCGAACTCCAACTTCTACACATTCAGAACAGACAGATACCTAACTGCACCAAACCAGACAGATGTCTGCAAATTAGCCTCGAATGCCCCTTATGATGCAATTTATGTAATTGTAAACACCGACACATACGGAGGTGGCGGCATCTACAATTTTTACGGGCTCAGTATGAGCGACCACAAATATGAAGCTGAGGTATTTGTACATGAGTTCGGGCACAGTTTTGCCGGGCTTGGAGATGAATACTACGATTCCGAAACATCATACGAGGATTTCTACAACATTAAGATTGAGCCGTGGGAGCCGAACATTACCACAAAGGTAAATTTTGCAGAGAAATGGGAAGATATGGTAGGCACGAATGGTGTTGGGCTGTTTGAAGGTGGCGGATATATGGCAAAAGGGATCTTCCGCCCAAGAGAGGACTGCAGGATGAAAACCAATACAGCAAAAGATTTCTGTCCTGTTTGTCAAAGAGCAATTAACAGAATGATAGACATTTATACTAAATAACCGGTAATGCTTGACAAAGATTACAACTACTATCTCTTTGATGTTGACAGAACTATATGGGCATTTGACAAAAATGCCCATAGTGCAATATGCAAACTCTTAGACCATTTTTTTGTTGGTGAACGCTTTGGCATTACAGATAAGGATGAATTTGTCAACAGATACGAGAAGATAAACAGGTATTTGTGGGAGAGATATGAGGCAGGTGAGATAACCAAAGAGGTGCTCAGATCCTCACGCTTTCTTCACACATTCAAAAGTTATTTCAAGCATGAAACAGAGGATGGCAGGTCTGTCAACGAGTATTCAGCCAATTATAAAAAGATAAAGAAGCTCTCCGACAAATTTACCTCTGCATACGTGGAGCAGATGGTAATGGAGACAGCATTGGAGCCGGGGGCAGACATTGTTCTAAGATCCTTGCATGAGAGGGGGAAGAAGATAGCTGTAATAACCAATGGTTTTGCAGAGATGCAATACCGCAAGTTGGCCAATTCAAGGATTGGAGAGTATATAGATGCTTATATAATATCGGAAGAGGTAGGGTATCTTAAACCGCATCCTAATATCTTTAATGCCGCACTTAAGGCATTGAATGGGGTAAAAAGCGAAACATTAATGGTTGGAGATGATTTTGCCAATGATATTGAGGGGGCAAGAGCCTTTGGGATAGACCAGTACTACTATAATCCGTTCCACAAGGGGTATGACAACCCGCCCACTTACGACAAACCTACGCTACTCAACCTTATCTGATAGTGTTGTTTTTGTCGGGAAAAATATAGATATCCTCATCCGGCTCATGAAAAAGATACTCCTCACGGGCAAACTTTTCAAGGCTGTCCTTGTTGGATGACAGCTCATTAAGTTTTTCGTTGAGGTTCTTAATCTGGGAGCGGTAATATTCTTTTTGCGCCTCTTGGTTTCTTACAAGTCTCCTGTCTAGCATCCAGCTGTAGATATTGTTTGAATCAAAGAAAAGAATCCATGCCAATGCAACAACTGCAACAATAAGGTACTTATTCTTTAACAATTTTAGCATTTTTTGTTTATTTTTGGATTGCATTTTAGCAGTTCACATAGTGCAAAGGTAAAAAACCAACATTACTTTACAAAGTTTTATGGGAATATTACAGAAAATAGGAGATACGGCAGTCAATCTTGCAACAGATGCAAGATACTCATTACCAAGCTTTACTCAAAGCTGGGCAACTCTGCTGGTATATCTGTTGTTCAGTCTGCTGCTGAGCATTGCGCTTATTGTTATACCCACAGGGATTGTATCTAACCAGTTGTTCACATATATCGTTACAATGATCCCTCCCTTTGTCTACCTGCTGCTGATTGGCAGACGAAGAAGGTTTAAAGAGGTACCTATAGTCAAGGCAAGCAACGGCAAATTGAGTACATTCTCTGTTTTCTTTATAGTAACGTTGCTCACTCTACTACTGCAGATTGCAACAGATCCGCTAACATCGTGGATGACAATGCCGGATTACTTTAAAAAACTTTTGCAATCCCTCATAAACGGCTCTACAAGCCAGATAATTGCCATAGTAGTTGCAGCTCCGCTGTTGGAAGAGCTGTTACTCAGGGGCTTTATTGAGAGGGGACTGATATATCATATTGGAGGTACAAAAGCCATTTTTGTAAGCGCCGTTATATTTGGAATCATGCATTTTAATCCATGGCAGGCACTACCGGCCTTTATAATTGGATTAGCTCTCGGTTGGATCTACTGGCGCACTCACAACCTTTGGCTTACCATACTTATGCATTTTATAACAAACGGAACATCTGTGATAACAACAAGATTGTTTCCCGGGTACAGCATGTCTGATTCCTTCCTGCAGGATATAATGAGAGATTATGCAGGAGATGAGGCATACGTTGTGCTTGTATCTGTGTGTGCAGCTCTTGCAGCTGTTTTGTTTTACCACCTTAACAGGAAACTCTCTTGCGGAAAAGAGCTGTTTCCTATGGCAAAAAAAAATTGAAATGAGCAATACTAAACTATACCCGCTGCTGTTTATTCCGGAACCCCACGAAAAGGTATGGGGCGGAGACAGATTAAAGAATATACTTAACCTTGAGTTTTCAACGGAGGATTACCCAGGGCTTACAGGCAAAGATCCTATTGGCGAAAGCTGGGAGATATCCGGAATGCTTAACGACAGCTCTGTTGTTGAGAACGGGTTCTTTGCAGAAAACTCATTAGAGGAGTTTGTAGATACATATATGGGCGATGCCATTGGTGAAAATATATTCCAATATTACAGAGGACAGTTCCCGCTGCTGTTCAAGGTATTAGACGTTGAAGACAAGTTGTCCCTTCAGGTACATCCAAATGATATTGTGGCTATGGAGAGGGAAGACAGCTACGGCAAAGCTGAATGCTGGTATATAATGGAGGCTGATCCAACGGCAAAGATCTATATGGGATTCAACAGAGACCTCACACCAAGGGAATTTTATGAAAGATGCAAGAGTGGAACCATTGAGGAGGTGCTTAATGTAATACATCCCAAGAAGGGTGACACATTCTATATTGCACCCGGGACTGTTCATGCAGCTGCAGGTGGAATACTTATAGCAGAGGTACAGCAATGTTCAGATGCAACGTATAGACTGTACGACTGGGGAAGGGAGTTCAATCCCGCTACAGCACGCAAGATGCACTTGGAGGATGCCATTGACATCATAGACTACAAGAGATACAATCCGCTTTTGCACTACTCCAACACGCTTATAGCATTAGATGATATACACACATCTTCTAAAAAAGATAACAAAACTGTTGTGGTAAGCAATACAGAATACTTTATGGTAAATGCCATTGAACTTAACTCGGCAAAACGCATCTATCCATCTCAAATGGGGTCTTTTATTGTATATGTTGCAGTGGAGGGGAGCATGGAGATTGTTACCAATGACAGGAAGGTTTTAAGGCTTGAAAGGGGCAGGTCTGCCATGATTCCGGCCTCTATGGAGGATTTTATCATAAGGCCGGCAGCCGGCAACTTTGCGGACATCTCCAGGTCAAGCGGCTCAATACTACATGGAAAAAATGTTGTATTGGAGATATACATGCCACAACCGCAAGAGGAGGAGGATGATTATCTTATTTGATTATGGCAGGAGAGGTTAGAATAGACAAGTTTTTATGGTGCATAAGGGCCTTTAAGACAAGGTCAGATGCTGCCGAGGCATGCAAAACAGGTAAAGTCACCATAAACGGCTCAGAGGCAAAATCATCCAAAGAGGTAAAGGCCGGAGACCGCATCATGGTTAGAAAGGGTGCCGTCCACTACGAGTATATAGTAAATGCTCTTGTAGACAAGAGACAGGGTGCTGCACTTGTAAAGGATTATGTTACAGACATAACCCCTCAGACAGAATTAGACAAGTTGGTTGCTCCAAAAGAGACCATATTTCTTAAAAGGGAGCGTGGCGAAGGGAGACCCACAAAGAAGCAGCGCAGAGAGATTGATGCTTTGTTCAACAGCTTTGACTACAACGACGATGAGGATGAATAAACTGCAAAACGAATGCAGAATAGCAAACTTTTTGCAAATTATACCCGGCCACAGCGTTTATTGTAGCTTTTTTTAAATAAATTTGCATAATCGTTAAATAATTCATACATTTACAAGCGACACAGTTTGAAATGATTACTCATTTCAGCGCCCTGCTTCACAGGTATATAAGATATACAGTTTCAAAGAGCAGACTGCAAACGGTACAAGGAGTGTACTGTGAGCTGAAGCGGAGGATAGCCGTAATATTAACCTAAAACACAGCGGCAATGAAAACAGTCTTTAAATCGTTGCGTAGCATAATACTCCTTATTATGCTCATGGTTTTTGTCACATATACACTCAAAGCCCAATCTCATTTCAATACCAACGGAGAGCTTCAGCGTCCGTCAACCGATTCATGGAACATGATCAAATATGGCGAGGTAGGTGCCAACCTCTACACAGGCACCGTACAACTCAACATTCCGTTTTACGAGTACAAGGACAACGACTTTACCATTCCAGTGAACTTCCGTTACAGCAGCAACGGCTGCCAGCCCAACATCAAAGCAGGCATGATGGGTCCAGGCTGGACTTTGGATGCAGGAGGTGTCATAGCCGCAGAGATAAACGGTCTGCCCGATGATAAAGGGATGGAGAATGTAAAAAGTTACTTTGAACTGTGCAAACGCTCAGACGGGCTGCCCGAGGCCTCACAACTGTGGCGACCCGTTCTCACTTACCGCAGCGTCATTACCATAGGCTGTTACCCCACCGCACTCATTTACTGCACAGGTGGCAAGCCAAACACAAGTGCTCCCAACTACGAAGCAGCCCCGGATTTCTTCCATTTCAATTTCCTCGGATACAGCGGTACATTTCACTTTGGTCTTAACAAGCAGATCTATATCTATAATACCAATACTCCCGACAAAAACTTTAAAATATCATTCAATGACTTGTGGTACAGATATTTTCTTAT